>NZ_JBJZOJ010000071.1:0-38742 GCF_047200655.1 Streptomyces sp. MS06 | reverse complement strand
GTTCCGTCTGCGTGCAGGGGCACGCGCGCCCGCACCTCCGGGGCGGCTGCCGCCGCCCCGCAGAAGCCCGGTCCTCGGGGGCCGGCCGGCTTCGAAGGACCGGGATTCAGCCGCCGGGACTCAGTGATTGTGCTGGCGGAGCCGGTCCTGCGCCTGGGTGGCGATCACCGCGGCCTGGATGCGGCGCTCCACGCCGAGCTTGGCGAGCAGGCGGGAGATGTGGTTCTTGACGGTCTTCTCCGCGAGGAAGAGGCGCTGGCCGATCTGCCGGTTGGTCAGCCCCTCGCCGATCAGCGCCAGGATCTCCCGCTCCCGGTCGGTCAGACCCGGCAGTTCGTCCGGCTCCGGTTCGGGCTCCTGCTCGTGCCGCAGGCGGGCCATCAGCCGGGTGGTGGCGCTGGGGTCCAGCAGGGACTGCCCGGCGGCGACCGTGCGGACGGCGGAGACCAGGTCGGAGCCCTGGATCTGCTTCAGCACGTAGCCGGAGGCGCCGGCCATGATGGAGTCCAGCAGGGCCTCCTCGTCGTCGAACGAGGTCAGCATCAGGCAGGCCAGTTCGGGCATGCGTGAGCGCAGCTCCCGGCAGACGCTGACGCCGTCCCCGTCGGGCAGGCGGACGTCGAGCACGGCCACGTCGGGGCGCAGCGCCGGGACGCGCACCAGGGCCTGGGCGGCGTTGGCGGCCTCGCCGACCACGGAGATGTCGTCCTCGTCGTTGAGCAGGTCGTGCACGCCGCGGCGCACGACCTCGTGGTCGTCCAGCAGGAAGACCCGGATCGGTTCGTCGGGGCCGGGGCGCCGGCTGTCGGCCATCTAATGCTCCTAGTAAGTCCTGGCAGGGTGGTCCTCGTGAGCGCACCGGATTCCGTGCCGCGCCGCACGTACCCGGTACCCGGCCCTATCTTTCGCCATGTCCGGGCCGGAAGGCCAGGGCCGGTCGGCCCTTGGTCACTCTGCTTCCGCGCGTACCCGTCCGGGATTCGTACCCCGGGACCGGGTCCGCATGCCGCACCGGGCAGGACTGCCGGCCCGGGAGCGGGGCCGGGTGGCCCCTGGGACGCGGGCGCGGGCGGCGCGAGCGTGGAGACCCGGAAACGCGACCGAAGGAGCGGAGCACATGACCACCAGAGAACCGGGCCTCCCGGAGACGACCACGGCAGCCGTCCGGGTGCGGGCGGCCGAAGGCGATGTGGACGAGGCCTCGCTCTCCTACGTACGCACCAAGGTGCACGCGGTGCTCGACCGGCCGGGGCTGCCGGAGCTCGGTGGTGAGGTGCGCGTCTCCCGGGCCGCGGCCCACCGCACCGAACAGCCGTGGAGCGCGGGCGGCGAGATCCGGTTGGGGGGCGAACTGATCGTCGTCCGGGCGCGGGAGGCGAGCGTCCGGGAACTCGCGGACCGGCTGCAGGACCGGCTGCGCGGCCAGGTGGAGCGCGTGGCGCACCGTGGGGACGACGCCCGTCGGACCGCCGCGCCGCCGCCCTGGCGGGGCGGCCCGGACATCGGCCGGGAGGACCGGAGCGAGTCCGTCTGACAGCGGCCCCGGCCCGCCGGTCGGCGCAGCCGAGCCGGGCGGCGGGCCGGTGGGCCGGTGGGCCGGCGGGCGTCACGGCCGTCCGGCCGCTGCTTCGGTGAGGAGTGCGCCCGCTCCCGGCCGGCATCCGCCGGGGCGGGCGGCGGCGCGGGTCCGCCGGCCTCACTCCCAGGGCCGAACGGCCCTAGCGCGCGGTTCCGGCCCAGGATCGAATGGTCCGCTGGGCCTGGCCGATCAGTCCCGTCCGTCCCGCAAGCCACCGCCGATCACGCACGGAAGCCCGCCATGGCCCTCCACGACGCCCGTCCGACTCCCGTCGGTTCCCGCCGAACCATCGAGCTCGACAGCCGCGAATCCCTGCGGCTGCTGGGCAGCGTCTCGTTCGGCAGGATCGTCTTCACCCAGCACGCCCTGCCGACGATCCGCCCCGTCAACCACATCCTCGACAGGGACGACATCGTGATCCGCACCCACGCGGCGGCGGCACTGACCTCGCGCACCGGTCAGGCCCGCGGGCCCGGCGTCGTCGTGGCGTACGAGGCGGACACCATCGATCCGGACACGCACCTGGGCTGGAGCGTCGTGGTGACCGGCTACGCCCATCTGGTGACGGACCCCGCGGAACTCGCGCGCTACCAGCGGCTCCTGCATCCCTGGGCGGAGCGCACCATGGACCACGCGGTGCGGATCCGCCCGGATCTGGTCACCGGGCTGCGGCTCGCCGCCACCGACGCGTGACGCGCGCCGCTCCCTCCGCACCGCGCCGGCGAGGCCTGCCCGTCGCTCCGACCCGGCGGGGTACTCCTGCCATGGGTCGTGGTCGCGTGGATGCTCCGGCGCGTGGGACGACCGCGTGCGAGGATGGCGGCCGTGGCTGCCACCGAAACGGATCTCCTGCTCAAGCGGTTCGTCTCCGCGGTGAGGCAGGCGGTGCCGACGGTGGCCGTGTGGGCTCACGGTTCGCTCGCGCTGGGCGACTTCCGCCCCGGACGCAGCGACCTCGATCTCATCGCGGTCGTCGAAAACCCCCTGGACGCCGGTGACCGGGATCGACTGGTCGACATGCACCGGAGGCTCCTGGCGGAGGAACCGTCGGCAGCCGCGTTGCACTGCTCGTACGTGGTCGGAGCGGCGCTCCCCGAGGCCGGGACCGACCACGTCACGTGGGCCCACGGCACGATGCTGCGGCGTCCGGTGACTCCGGTGACGCGCCGAGAGCTGCTCGACGGCGGGCTCACTCTCCACGGGCCGCCGCCGGCGGAACTGGTTCCGCCGCTCCTGCCCGGGCAGTTGGAGGACTTCATCCGACGTGATCTGGCGGAGTTCTGGCTGCCGGCCACGGCCAGCCCCCGGCTCTGGCTCCGGGACGTCTGGGTGGACCTGGGGCTTCTGGTCCTGGCCCGCGCCACCGTCACGCTGCGCGACGGGCGGCTGATCACGAAGGGGGAAGCCCTCGCGGAGCTGCTGGAGATCGGCGCTCCCGCAGACGTGGTCCGGGACATCGGCGAGCGCCGCTACGCAAGTCCCGAGCCGATCGGCCGCTTGCGGCGCATCCGCCGGGGGATGCGCGCCCGGGCCTTCGTACGACGCGGCATCAAGCACGCTCTGGCCACGGGCGGAAGCCCTCGGCAGGCCCCGCCCGGGGCCCCCTCCGCAACGTGATCACGCGTGCTCGGTGCCTCGGGTACGGCGTGATCACGGTCTGCGGCCGGGGTGCTAAGTGTGGGGCACCAGGGCGACCGGCGCGCCGGTGTGCCGCAGCACGGTCCGGGTGACGGGCCCGACGCCGGGCCGTCGGGCGCGGCACCCGAGGACGAGCAGTGAGGCGTCCCGTGCGGCGTCCGCGAGGTGGGCGCCGGCGGAGCCGATCACCGTCTCCTCCGTCACCTCGACGCACGGGTACTTGTCCCGCCAGGGACGCAGTGCCTCGTGCAGGGCTGCGCTCGCGTGGCCGAGGAGGTCGTCCTCGGTGCCCTGCCCGGTACCGGGCCGCGGCGGAGCCGCCCGGCCGCACACGACCCGCAGAGCGGCTCCGCGCCGTTCGGCGGCGTCGAGGGCGAATTCCAGCACGGCGTCGGAGGGCCGGCCCGGCCGCGCGACACCCAGGACGACGTCGCCGCGGCCCACGCCCGGTCCGGTGTCGTTGCCGTCCGCCGGGACGAGCACCACCGGTCGTTCTGCACGGGCCAGTACGGCTGCCGCCACCGGACCCGGGAGGAGTCCGGCGGTCCGGCCCGGGCCCGCCGACCCGAGCACCAGCAGTTCCGTCGCGCGGGCGGCTGCCGTCAACGCCGCGGTGGGCCGCTCCGGGGTCTGCCCGGAGGTCACTGTGAGGCCGGGGTAGCGCTGCGCGAGGGCCGCCTCGGTCCGCTGGAGCAGGGCCGTGGAGCGGTCCGCACGGTCCGCGTGGTCCGCGTGGTCCGCGTGGTCCGCGTGGTCCGCGTGGTCCGCGTGGTCCGCGGGGGGCGGTACCGCCCCGCCCGCACTCGGTGCGCGGCCGGAGGGCGGTCGCCCTCCCGCGTGCAGGAGGCGGAGTTCCGCGGTGAGCAGCCGGGCCTCGCGGGCGGCCCAGTCGGCGGCGGCCAGGCTCTCGGGTGAGCCGTCCAGGCCGACGGTGACGGTACGGGGCATCTGGGTCTCCTTCGGGTGTGGCCCCACTGTGCTGTCGAAGGCGTCCGGTGCAGCAGGGGCTGCAGGTCCCGTTGGGGCGCCGTTGGTCCTCTGGCGGGGTCAGGGCGGGTGGTGCCTCCAGAGGTGGGGGCGCCTGCCTCCAGGGGCGCCTGCCTCCAGGGGCGCCTGCCTCCAGGGGCGCCTGCCTCCAGGGGCGCCTGCCTCCATGGGCGGGTGGTTCCCTCAGGGGCGGGTTGTTGCGGCGGGCGCACCTCGGGGGCGGGCGCTGCGGGTTGCGCGGTCCGCGGCGGGGCCCTGGGCCGTGCGCCCCTCCCCGCCCGCCGCCGCATACGGCAGCGCACCGCCCGGCGGGCGGTGCCTCGCCGGGCGGTGCGCGGTGGTGCCGGTGCCGGTCAGCGCAGCCACTGGTTGCGCTCGACGAAGGGCAGCGAGGCCCAGAGCCGTCCAAGGCCCCAGGTGGCCCCGGCACCGACGGCGGCCAGTGCGATCATGACGGCCGCGTAGAGGAGGTGGTAGTCGACGAACGGGTTCGTCGACATGCTCGGCGAGCCGTCCGACAGGTGCTGGGCGGGCGGCCACTCGGCCAGCCACATGAACGCCATCAGCAGCGTTCCGGCGACCGCGGTGATCCGCAGCGCGACGCCCGCCATCAGCGCGACGCCTATGCCGAGAAGGCCGAGCATGAACAGCCAGTCCGCCCAGGCCGCGCCGGCCCAGGCGTGGAAGGTGGACTCCATCGGTCCGGCGGCGACGTGGCTGAGGAAGCCCTTGGTCGGCGAGCCGCCGTCGATCCAGCCCTTGCCGGAGGAGGTCGCGTAGCCGAGGCCGAAGGTCTTGTCGAGGAACGCCCACAGGAACACGAAACCGGTCAGCAGGCGCAGCCCGGCGAAGACATGGGCGCTGGTCGCCGTCAGGGTGCCGACGGACTCCGGCGCCGTCCCGGTCCGGCGCAGGGCCGGGAAGCGGAAACCGAGGTGGCGTTGCGGGTTTTCGTGAACGGCCATGGTGTTCATCCCCTCCGAGGGAGTGACGCGGTGTCTTGTACGTCTCTCGTTGCGACTTCAATATCCCGCGTCACGGCGCCCGGACCGCAGGGGCCACGGGGCCCGGGCGCCGGCCCGAACGTCCCTTCGTCCGGGCCTCGTTGGCTCAGCCGTCCCAGGTCCAGTCGGCGACCTCCGGCAGGTCGGTGCCGTGGACGCGGATCCAGTCGTGGTGGCGCAGCCGGGTGTCCTCCATGCGCTGCCGGACGGACGCGGCGCGCACCGCGAGGCCGGGTACGCGGTCGATGACGTCCATGACGAGGCGGTAGCGGTCCATGTCGTTGCCCACCACCATGTCGAACGGCGTGGTGGTGGTGCCGATCTCCTTGTAGCCCCGCACGTGCAGGTGGCGGTGCCCGGTGCGGCGGTAGGCGAGTCGGTGGATCAGCCAGGGGTAGCCGTGGTAGGCGAAGATGACCGGTTTGTCGGCGGTGAAGAGTCCGTCGTACTCGAAGTCGGTCATGCCGTGCGGGTGTTCCTCGCTGGGCAGCAGCCGGGCGATGTCGACGACGTTGACGACGCGCACGGCCAGGCCGGGCAGGTGGCGGCGGAGCAACTGGGCGGCGGCCAGGACCTCCAGGGTCGGCACGTCGCCCGCGCAGCCGAGGACCACGTCCGGCTCCCGGCTGTTGTCCTCGGTGCCCGCCCAGTCCCAGATCCCGGCGCCGCGCGCGCAGTGCGTGCGCGCCTGGTCCATGCTCAGCCAGTCGAAGCTGGGCTGCTTGCCGGCGACGACGACGTTGACGTAGTCCCGGCTGCGCAGGGCGTGGTCGGCCACGGAGAGCAGGGTGTTGGCGTCCGGCGGCAGGTAGACCCGGACGGCCTCGGGGCTCTTGTTGAGGATGTGGTCGACGAAGCCGGGGTCCTGGTGGGAGAAGCCGTTGTGGTCCTGCCGCCACACGTGCGAGGTGAGCAGGTAGTTGAGGGAGGCGATGGGCGCGCGCCACGGCAGCTTGCGGGTCACCCGCAGCCATTTGACGTGCTGGTTGACCATGGAGTCGACGATGTGCACGAACGCCTCGTAGCAGGAGAACAGTCCGTGCCGGCCGGTCAGCAGGTAGCCCTCCAGCCAGCCCTGGCAGGTGTGTTCGGAGAGGATCTCCATGACCCGGCCGTGCCGGTCGAGGTGTTCGTCGACCTGGAGGGTCTGGGCCTGCCAGGCCTTGCCGCTCGCCTCGTAGACGGCCTGCAGGCGGTTGGACGCGGTCTCGTCCGGGCCGACGATGCGGAAGTCGCGCCGTTCGGCGGTGGCCCGCATGACGTCCTGGAGCAGGTCCCCGAGGACCCGGGTGGGTTCGTGGCGGGTGGCTCCCGGCTTGTCGACGGGGACGGCGTACTTCTCCAGTTCGGGGAGCGGGAGTTCACGTACCAGCAGGCCGCCGTTGGCGTGCGGGGTGGCGCCCAGGCGGCGCGTGCCCTCGGGTACGCAGGCCAGCGTCTCGGGGCGGGGCGCGCCGTGCTCGTCGAAGAGTTCCTCGGGCCGGTAGGAGCGCAGCCAGGCCTCCAGCTGGCGCAGGTGATCGGGGTTGTCCCGCACGGCGGCCAGCGGAACCTGGTGGGCGCGCCAGGTCCCGGCCACCGGAACGCCGTCGACCTCCGCCGGGCCGGTCCAGCCCTTGGGGGTGCGCAGCACGACGACCGGCCAGTGCGGGCGTGCGGTGGCACCCTCCTCGCGGGCGGCGCGCTGCGCGGCGGCGATGCGGTCCAGGGCGGTGTCGAAGGCCTCGGCGAGGGCGCGGTGGACGGCTGACGGGTCGTCACCGGTCACGTGGATCGGGTCGTGGCCGTATCCCCGCAGCAGTTCGTCGAGTTCGGGTTCGGGGAGGCGGGCGAGCACCGTCGGGTTGGCGATCTTGTAGCCGTTCAGGTGCAGGATCGGCAGGACGGCGCCGTCGTTCACGGGGTCGAGGAACTTGTTGGAGTGCCAGGACGTGGCGAGTGGTCCGGTCTCGGCCTCGCCGTCGCCGATGACGCAGGCGACGAGGAGGTCCGGGTTGTCGAGGGCGGCGCCGTAGGCGTGGGACAGGGAGTAGCCGAGTTCGCCGCCCTCGTGGATGGAGCCGGGTGTCTCGGGAGCGACGTGGCTGGGGATGCCGCCGGGGAAGGAGAACTGCTTGAACAGCCTCGCCATGCCGGCCGCGTCCTGGCCGACGTCGGGGTAGGTCTCGGTGTACGTGCCCTCCAGCCAGGAGTTCGCGACCACGGCGGGGCCTCCGTGCCCGGGGCCCCAGACGCACAGCGCGTTCAGGTTGCGTGCCCTGATCACCCGGTTGAGGTGGGTGTACACCAGGTTCAGGCCGGGCGAGGTCCCCCAGTGGCCCAGCAGCCGGGGCTTGATGTGCTCCGGCCGCAGCGGCTCCGTCAGCAGGGGGTTGGCCATGAGGTAGATCTGACCGACGGACAGGTAGTTCGCGGCGCGCCAGTGGGCGTCCAGCGTCCTCAGCTCGTCGGGGCCGAGGCGCGGGGACGCCTGCTGCGTGTCGACGGACATTCGGGTTCCCTCCGGTTGGCGGTGCGGGGACGGTCTCTGCGGTCCGTACCCCACCACCCTTGCCCCGCGGAGGGGTTACCGACAGGGCCCACCGGCCCCATCCGGCCGAGTGGAGTCCGTCATCCGGCGGCCGGAACCAGCAGCACGGGGCAGTGGGAGCCGTGCAGCAGTGCGTGCACGACGGGGCTGGGCGCGCCGGTGCGGCGAGGCGCTCCGACGACGACCAGGCCGGCCTGGCGGGTGGCCTCCGGCAGGGCGTGGGCCGGAGCGGTGCGGACGGTGCGGGCATCGACCGCGACCCCGGGGTGGGCTTCCCGCAGACGGGTGAGGGCGAACCGCGGCACGTCTTCCTCCGCCTGCTCCTCGCGGGCCTGATGGCGCTGGCCCGGGCTGGTCGCCGGGAGCGGGGAGGGCAGTTCGGGCGTCAGGTGGCGGTGGGTGGAGGCGTGCAGCACGCGCAGCGGGGCGCCGCGCAGTTCCGCCTCCTCGAAGGCGCGGGCGGCCGCGTCGGCGTCCGCGTCGCTCTCCAGTCCGAGCAGTACCGGCTGGGCCCCGTCGCAGGGGTGGTCGCCGCGGACGACGAGCAGCGGGCCTCGCGCCCGGGCGGCCAGGCGTGCGCTGACCGAGCCGGCCAGCAGGCCGGTGAGGGTCCCGTGACCGCGGGTGCCGACCACAGTCAGCACCGCGCGGGCGCTCTCCCGGGCGAGTGCGGGCACGGCGCCGCCCTCCACGGGGACGGTGAGGAGGGGCAGTCCGGGGTGGCGTTCGCGCACCCGGGCCTCGGCGGAGGCGAGCACCGGCGCGGCCTCGTCCGCGTCGGGCACCGCGTACAGGACGCGCAGTTCGGCGCCGCGCAGCGCGGCCTCGTCCGCGGCCCGGTCCAGGGCCCGTACGGCGTTGAGGGAGCCGTCGACTCCGACGGCCACGTGCTGGAGGGTCATGACCCGTTCCCTTCGTCTCCTGCCGGTGCTCCGGTCTTGTCCTGCCGGATGCTCCGGATCCTGCGCCGGCTGCTCCGCTCCCGTCCGGCGGGGGCGCGCCTCGATGCTGCGCCCGGCGCCGGCACCGGGCGCAGGGGCCACCGGGGCACGGCCGGCCGCCGGAAGGCCCTCGGGGCGGGGCCGACCGGCGGACCGGGGCCGGTGAGCGGCGGCTGGGCGGGCGCGGCCGGCCGGAGCGGGGCCCGGCCGGCGGCAGCGGCGAAGCGGAGCCGGCGGCAGCGGCGGGTCGAGGCGGGCGGGGACGGTCAGAAGGGGCGGTCGAGGCCGTACAGGCTGCGGCCGCCGACGAGTTCCCGTCCGGTCACCAGCTCCGGTTCGATCCGGACGAAGACCTCCTGGGGCGAGGGCGCCCAGGAGCGGGGGCCGGTGCGCACCAGGCGTTCGTGGTCGGCTGCGTCGGTGACGACCGCCGCGGGGCCCGTGACGACGACGCTCCAGCCGCTGTGCCGGGCCGGGTCGACGTCGTCGGCCTCGAACGCGACGACGGCTCCGTCGATGGCGCGCACCAGTTCGGAGTCCTTGGAGGCGCGCATCAGCACGGCTCCGTCGTGGTCCAGGGAGAAGTTGACGGGAAGGACCGCCGGCAGGGCGCGGCGGGTGTGCACGACGCGGCCGATGGCCGACTTCGCCAGCAGGCGCATGCACTCCTGCCGGTCGAGCTCCCGGAATCCGTCGTTGACGTACATGGAGGTCCGTCCGTCTCTCCCCGGTGCCGCGGTCGCGGCACCCCGGTGTTCAGCGTCCGCCCGCCGGTGCCGCCGGCCCGAGGGCCGTCGGTCCCGGTGTCGCGGACGAGAGTCCTCTGCCCGGCGTCCGGTCAGACGGATATCCGGCGGCCGGTAATGGCGACCGGGACGATGCGCACCCACTGGGAGCGCCGCCCGCCGGCCCACGGGGTGCTGTGCGCGCGCCCGTTCAGCCGGCGCACCGCGGCGGAGTCGGTGACCGCCTCGGCGTCCCCGCGGACCAGGACGCTCCAGCCTCGGCTGAACGCCTCGTCGATCCGGTCGACCTCGAGTGCCACCCGCTGCCCCACCGCCCGCGCGGGCGTGGCGTGCGCGGCGGTGCGGAAGACGACGGCACCGTCGACGATGCTGTAGTTCACGGGCACGACGACGGGTCCGTCCTCCGTGGACACCGCCAGGCGTCCCACCCCGTGGGTGGCGAGCAGCGCGCGGCACTCCTCGGGCTGCAGGGCGGTGAACCTGGCGCCGCGGACGGCCTCTCCCGGGCCCGGCGGCTGGTCCGCGGTGCCGCCGGTGAGTTCGGCCACGGTGGTTTCCAGTGCGCCGGCCAGGCGGATCATGGCTCCGGCGCCGGGCGTGGCGGCCGGGTGCTCCTCCAGGTGGCGCAGATAGCTGGCGGCCATGCCCGCGCGGGCGGCCGCCTCGCGACGGCTGAGCCCGAGCTGCGTGCGCCGCAGGGCCAGGCGCCGCCCGAGGTCGCCCACGGGGGCCTCGTGCTCGGGTACGCGCGGGGCGGGCCCGGGGCGTACCGGGGCGTCCGCCGCGCGGTGCGGTGAAGTCTGCTCGGCCATGGCGGTCAGGTCCTCTCGTCAGGCCGTGCGGACGGCCACTTCCTCGTGCGGTTGTCCGCCGAGCACGACCTTGAGCGCGCCGGTGTCGGCGGCCCGGCCGAAGATGTCGTAGGCCTCCTCCATGCGTTCCAGCGGGAACGTGTGGGTGACCAGTTCCGACACGGGCAGCCGGCCGGCGGCGGCCATGCGCAGCAGGGCGGGGGTGGTGCGGGTGTCGACCAGGCCGGTGGTGAGGGTGAGGTTCCTGCTCCACAGGTCCTCCAGGTGCAGGGTGGCGGGCCGGCCGTGCACGCCGACGTTGGCGACGCGGCCGCCGGGGCGCACCATGCGGGTGCACAGCTCGAACGTCTCCGGCAGCCCGACTGCTTCGACGACGACGTCCGCGCCGAGACCGTCGGTGAGGTCGGCGACCAGTTGCTCGGGGGTCTCGGCGGGTTCCGCCACGGCGTCGGCGCCCAGCTTGCGTGCCGCTTCCCGCCGGGCGGCGGCCGGGTCGACGACGAGGATCCGCTCGGGGCTGAAGAGCCGGGCGGTGGCGACGGCGGCCAGCCCGACCGGGCCCGCACCGACCACGGCGACGGTGTCGCCGGGCTGCACCCGGCCGTTGAGCACGCCGACCTCGTAGGCGGTCGGGAAGATGTCGGCGAGCAGCACGGCGTCCTGGTCGGACAGGGTCGCGGGCAGCGGGTGCACGGAGAGGTCGGCGTAGGGCACGCGGACGTACTCCGCCTGGGTGCCGTCGATCAGGTGGCCGAGGATCCAGCCTCCGCCGCCGCGGCACTGGCCGTACGCGCCGGCGCGGCAGTAGCCGCAGCGGCCGCAGGCGGTGATGCAGGAGACCAGGACGCGGTCGCCGGGGCGCACGCTGCGCACGTCGGAGCCGGTCTCCACGACCTCGCCGACCGCCTCGTGGCCGAGGACCGTTCCCTCGGGCACCTCGGGCACATCGCCCTTGAGGATGTGCAGGTCGGTGCCGCAGATGGTGACGGCGGTGACGCGGACGATGGCGTCGGTCGGCTCCGCGAGGGCCGGATCGGGGACGTCCTGCCAGGAGGAGCGGCCGGAGCCGTGGAAGACGAAGCCCTTCATGACGTTCCTTCCCTGCTCGGTTGCTCGGCGCGCGGCGTGGGCGCGCGCCCGGTCGGTGGCGCTCCGGCACATGGCACCGATGTGCGCCACATGTCCACCTTGTCGGGCGCGCCGGTGGCGGCGCTTGGGCCGGTCGGCCCCGGTGGTCCGCCGGTCGGGGTCGTCGTGGTCTGCGGCCGGGCCGCCCGTGCGGGAGGGACCGGTCGGCCCTACCGCCCGCCGGGCCGGTCGGCTTGGCTCGACCGCATGGCCGGATCCTTCACGTCCCCTGCTCCGGGGACCAGCGAGCGGGTCGTAGCCGGGACGACGGTGGTCGCGGTGTGCGACGACCTCGATCTGGTGTCGGCGGCGCCGCTGTCGGCGCGCCTCGACCTGCTGACGGCGGGTCCGCGTCCGGACGTGGTGATCGACCTGCGGGCCGTGGAGTTCATCGACTGCTCCGGGCTGGGTGTGCTGTGCCGGGCCCGGAACCGCGCGCTGCAGCGGCGCGGCCGGCTGCGGCTGGTCGCGGACAGCGCGCGGCTGCCGGACCTGCTGGACCGGGTCGGGCTGCAGGGCGTCTTCGACGTCCTGGCCCGCCTGCCGGAGGTGCTCGGTGCCGGTCAGGCGCCGCCGCCGGGGACGCACGGCACGGACACGCCGGGCTGAACGGCCCCACCGCGCGCCTCACAGGGTCCCGAACGGTCCCCCCTTCCTCCCCTGATCGGCCCATGCCGGCACCGCACGGAGGCTGACATCGTCGAAACCGTCGGGGGCCGGGACGCCGGGGGCGGCGAGGACTGGACGGCCCGGTCTTGAGGACGGTTGGGAGGTGGGGACGGATGAGCGGCAGGCAGCGTACGACGAAGGCCCTGTGGCGGTGGCGCGGCAACCCGCTGCGGCGGCGCGACGACGTCATCGAGGCATGGGTCGTACTGGCGGTGTGGCTGGTCGTGCTCGTGGGGGGCACGCTCGTCGGCCTGGTGTCGGCGCACGCCGCCGACGCCGTCTTCGCCGAACAGCGCGACACCCGGCATCCGACTCGTGCCGTGCTGGTCACGGACGCACCGCGGGAGACCGGCAGTGTCGGAAGCTCCGCCCGGACCTCGGCCGCGGTCCGCTGGACGACCCCCGACGGCACCGTGCACACCGGGCGGACCCTGGTGCGCTCGGGTCTGCCCGCCGGGGCCACGGTCGAGGTGTGGCTGGACTCCGGCGGTGCGCTGACCACGAGGCCGGCGAGCAGTACCGAGGCGTCCGTGGAGGCCGCCGTGTTCGGTGGCGCGGCGGCGCTGGGGCTGGCCGGGCTGGCGTGGGGCACCGGGGCCGTCGTGCGGTGGCGGCTGGACCGGCGGCGCATCGACGCATGGGGCAGCGAGTGGGCCGTGGTGGAGCCCGGCTGGAGCCACAAGACCGGCTGACGCCCGCCGCGCCGGAGAGGCCGGCGCTCGCCTGCCGGGCCGGCTTCCGGGTGGGCCTACCGCGGTGCGCGATCCGCGTCGAGGCGGTTCACCCGGGCCACGTTCTGCCGGTCCTCGGCGTCCGTGCCGGCCTCGCCGGCGAACCAGGCGTCGAGGATCTCGTTCAGCAGGGGCTCGGAGGTCAGCCGCAGGCTCAGCGCCAGCACGTTGGCGTCGTTCCAGCGCCGCGCGCCGGCGGCCGTGTAGCCGTCGGTGCACAGAGCGGCCCGCACCCCGGGCACCTTGTTCGCGGCGATCGAGGCGCCCGTGCCGGTCCAGCAGCACACCACCGCCTGTTCCGCGCGTCCGGCCGCGACCTCCCGGGCCGCCGCCTCGGTGCAGGGCGCCCACTGCGGGTCGTCGCCGGGCAGCAGCGCCCCGTGCCTCGCCACCTGGTGGCCGCGCCGCTCCAGCTCGGCGACCAGGGCGCGGGCCACGGGTTCGTCCATGTCGGAGGAGACGGAGATCCGCATGGCCCGGAGCCTACCGCCCCCGCACCGCGAGCAGCGCGGCACGGACCGGGCGTACGCCGGGCCGGGCGGGTACGGCCGGGTCGGCACCGGTTACCGGCGGGGGTGCCGTGGTACCCGTATCCCGCAATGGACGTGGTGCGCAGGTTCGACGCCTTCCAGCGACGGCATCACTGGTTCGGCATGCCACTGGGTGTGGTGTACAAGTTCGCCGATGACCAGGGGATCTACCTTGCCGCCCTGATCGCCTACTACGCCTTCCTGTCCCTCTTCCCGCTCCTGCTGCTCCTGGTGTCCACACTGGCGGTCGTGCTGCAGAACGACCCCGAGCTGCAGAATCGCATCCTGAACTCGGCGCTGCGCAAGTTCCCGGTGCTCGGTTCCCAGCTCAAGGAGAACATCCACTCCTTCCGCGGCAACGGGGTCGCCCTGGCCGTGGGTGTCGTCGGCAGCGTCTACGGCGCACTGGGAGTGGCTCAGGCCCTCCAGCACGCGCTGAACAAGATCTGGGCGGTGCCCCGGCACGCGCGCCCGAACCCGCTGCGGTCCCGGTTGCGCGGTCTGTTCTTCATCGGCCTGCTGGCCCTCGGCCTGATCGCCACCACCGTGCTGACCACGGCGGCTGCCTCGGCGCACGCGTTCGGGCTGAACGTCGGCGGCCAGGCGCGGGCGGGCACCGTCCTCGCCGTCGTGCTGCTGAACGCCGTGCTGTGGGTGCTGACCGTCAGGATCCTCACCCACGCGGAGCTGGGCACCCGCCACCTGTGGGCTCCCGCGCTGGGCGGTGCCTGCGCCTGGCAGCTGCTGCAGTGGGGCGGGGCCTTCTACGTGCGGCACTACCTGAGCGGTGCCGGCGCCACCTACGGGATGTTCGGCATCGTGCTGGGGCTGCTGGCCTGGCTGTACCTCGCGGCGCTGGTCTTCGTGCTCACCGTGGAGACCGCTGCGGTGCACGCCCGGCGGCTGTGGCCGCGCAGTCTGCTCACCCCGTTCACCGACGACGTCCGGCTGAGCCACGCCGACCGCAGGGCATACCGCTCCTACGCCCTCACGGAGAGTTTCAAGGGCTTCCAGAAGGTCACCGTCGAGTTCCACGGGCGCCCGTACCCGGAGGCCAACGACACCGGCCCGGACGCGGGACCTGACGCGGGTGCTGACGCGGGTCCCGGCGGGGCCGGCGCGCCGGCCGACGCACGGGGCGGGAGTCCGCTGCACCGCGGCAGACGCGACTCGGGCGGGCAGGGCCGGGCCGGACAGGACTGGGGCGGGCGGGACGAGGAGGAGCCCCGCCGGAACACCGCCGGCTGACCTCGGCTCACCTGAGCCCTGCCGGGACACCGCCGGCCGACCACGGCTCACCGATCCGGTGCGGATTCGGATTCCGGTGCAGGATGACCCAGGGGAGCGCAGAGAACGGACGTCCCACCGAAGCGGTGGTCGTCCCCCGGACGGACGGAGGGAGCCGGCGTATGAACGCCGTCGTCCAGTGGCTCACCCGGCTGCCCGGGCCGACGGTGTACGCGGTGGTGGCCGCTCTGGTCTTCGCCGAGGACGCCCTGTTCTTCGGCTTCGTGCTGCCCGGTGAGACGGCCGTCGTGGTCGGCGGGGTGCTGGCCCGGCAGGGCACCGTCGATCCGTGGTGGCTCGCGGCCGTGGTCGTGCTCGCCGCGATCGCCGGGGACAGCGTGGGCTACGAGGTCGGCCGGCGTTTCGGTCCTCCGCTGCTGCGTGCTCGCCCGCTGCGACGCCATGCCGAGCGTGTGGAGGGGGCCCGCGACCTGATCCGCCGCCGCGGCCCCGTCGCGGTGTTCCTCGGCCGCTTCGTCGCGTTCCTCCGGGCGCTCGTGCCCGCCCTGGCAGGCGTCTCACATCTGCGGTACGGGCGGTTCCTGCTGTTCAACGCCCTGGGCGGACTCGTCTGGGGCGTCGGGTACGTCTTCCTCGGCTATGCCGCGGGAGCGGCGTACCAGCGCGTGGAGAGCCTGGTCGGCCGGGGTATCGCCGTCCTGCTGGCGGTTCTGGTCGTCGGGGCCCTGGCCGTTCGGCATTTCCGTCGGCACCGGCGCGACGAAGCTCCGCCCGGGGCCCCGGACGCGGCCCCGCCCGGGGAGGGTTCCGCGGACCGCCGCGACGGGACCTGACCGGACCCGCCCGGGTGTGCTCCGCCCGGGCGTGTCTGCGGTGGGCCGCCCGCGCCGCGGGTCACGATCGGGGGACGCGGCACCCCGGCTGCGGTGGCGCGGTGTCCGTCGCTGCCGGGCCGGCTCCCGAGTCAAGGAGGCACAGTGGAGTTCGACGTGATCGTGGAGATCCCCCAGGGGTCCCGCAACAAGTACGAGATGGACCACGAACTGCACCGCATCCGTCTGGATCGGCTGCTGTTCACCTCCACCAAGTATCCGGCCGACTACGGCTACATCGACGGCACTCTGGGACGCGACGGCGATCCGCTCGACGCGCTGGTCCTGGTCGGCGAGCCCACGTTCCCCGGCTGCACGATCGAGTGCCGCGCCGTCGGCATGTTCGTGATGAAGGACGAGCGCGGACCCGACGAGAAGGTCCTCTGCGTGCCCGCGCACGACCCGCGCCACGCCTCCGTCCAGGACATGCAGGACATCCCCGAGTTCGACCGGCTGGAGATCACCCACTTCTTCGAGGTCTACAAGGACCTGGAGCCGGGGAAGAGCGTCGAGGGCTCCCACTGGGAGGGCCGCGACCAGGCCTACGCGGAGATCGAGAGGTCGCGCGCCCGGGCCGAGCAGGCGGCGGCCGCCCGCCGGGACTGACCGCCGGAACACGGAGTACCGCCGCCGGATACGGCCGCCGGATACGGCCGCCGGACACCGCCGCCGGATACGGCCGCCGGATACGGCCCTCGACGTGCCGGGGCACGCAGCGGGCCGTCCGGGGGCATGGGGCCGTTCCCCTCCCGTACCCCCGGGGTGCCGGTGACCGGCCGTCCGGCCGCCGGCGTCAGGTCAGCGCGAACCGCTGCGCCGCGGAGCCGTTGCAGTCCCAGATCTGCAGCCGGGTGCCGTTGCCGGTCGCACCGCTCGGCGAGTCCAGGCAGCGACCCGACTGCGGGTTCAGCAGCGAACCGTCCCCCTGCTGGACCCACTTCTGGCCGCCGACACCGTTGCAGTCCCACAGCTCCACCGGGGTGCCGGCGGCGGTGCCGTTGCCGTCGATGTCCAGGCATCGGCCCAGCGTCCGCAGCGAACCGTCGGCCTGGTGGTACCAGTGCTGGTCGACGGCCCAGGACTGGCAGTCCCACAACTGGACAGCCGCTCCGTCACCTCCGGTGTCGTCCGCGGCGACGTCGACGCACT
Source organism: Streptomyces sp. MS06 (assembly GCF_047200655.1). Taxonomy (NCBI): domain Bacteria; kingdom Bacillati; phylum Actinomycetota; class Actinomycetes; order Kitasatosporales; family Streptomycetaceae; genus Streptomyces; species Streptomyces sp. MS06. The sequence continues at coordinate 22,178 of NZ_JBJZOJ010000071.1, read as the reverse complement.
TCCCGCCGGGGCCGGAGACCGGGCCACCGCCGTCGACGGAGAACTTCTGGGCCGCGGAGCCGTTGCAGTCCCAGATCTGCAGCCGGGTGCCGTTGCCGGTCGCACCGCTCGGCGAGTCCAGGCAGCGGCCCGACTGCGGGTTCAGCAGCGAACCGTCGCTCTGCTGCACCCACTTCTGGCCGCCGACACCGTTGCAGTCCCACAACTCCACCGGGGTGCCGGCGGCGGTGCCGTTGCCGTCGATGTCCAGGCATCGGCCGATGGTGCTCAGGGAGCCGTCGGTGTGGTGCTGCCAGTGCTGGTCCTCGGCGTAGGTCTGGCAGTCCCACAGTTGGACGGCCGTGCCGTCGGTGCCGGTGTCGTCGGCCGCGACGTCGACGCACTTGCCGCCGGGGCCGGTGACGGTGCCCCGGGGTCCGTTGGGCACGTCGGTCCCGCCCGCGTAGCCGACGGAGACGATGTTCGCCTGGACGGCGTTCTCGGCGGCGTCGCTCGGGTAGCCGGCGACCATGACGCCCTCGAAGAAGGTGCCCCGGTTCCGGTTGCTGTTGTCCCCGCCGGTGCCCAGGATGATGCCGCCCTCCTGCTGCATGGGCCGGTAGCCGCCGCGTGTCGGCAGTGCGCCGTCCCACCAGGTGGTGAGCGGGCCGGAACGGGAGTCGCCGCCCTTGAGGGCGTACCTGGTCCGGCCGTCGTTCTTCAGCACCGCCGTGACGAAGGCGGTGCTGTTGCCGCGGTTGGCGGTGTTGGAGCCGTTGTCGCCCTGGAACATGCCGTTCTCCAGGTCGGCCTCGACCCAGGGCCCGCTGCCGGTGCACGGGGTGAAGTAGCAGGTGGTGGCGATGGACACGGCGTCCATGTGGCCGTTTCCGGTGTCGGCCGGGGTGCTCTCGGCGTTGCCGTAGTCGAAGCAGCAGTCGGAGCCGACGTGCGTGCCGCTGGCGACCATGTAGGCGCCCTCGGGCTGCCCGTTCACGGCGACGCCGGACGCCGCACCGGTGTAGCGGTAGCCGACACCCGGCGAGATCCAGATGCCGTACACCTTGTGCCCGCCGGCCGTGACCGCGATCTCGCTCGCGTCCGCTCCGCGGTCTGCGCCGCCGGCGGTTCCGGCCGGCCCCGGGAGGAGGTCGTTGTGGCGCGAGGTCTGGTCGTACACCTCGGTGATCCGGCACGTGGTGCGCTGGCAGAAGGCGTCCTGCCGGCCGGCGTCGGCGTAACCGCCCGGCGACAGCACCCCGATGTCGGCCCGGGCGCCGTCCGAGGCACGGGTGACCTGGTACAGGGGGCCGTCGTAGTTCGACAGCAGGGCGCGTGTGGTGCTGTGCGCGGCGACGCAGGGGGTGCCGGCGGCGCCGTAGATGTCGCACGGCAGCGATCCCGCCGCCTGGGAGGCCGCGGGGAAGCCGATCAGCAGGCCGAGGAAGAGGGCAAGGGCCGCCAGTGCGGAGGACAGCCGGCCGAGGCCCCGCGGGTCCGGTGGCCCCTCGGCGCCTGACCGGGGGTCTCTCACAGCGGCGGATCTCACGTGGCGCATGGTGTGCTCCCGGTGACGGAGGAAGGGGGGAGGAGCTCAACTTGCCTGTGTGGCGGGCGAGTCGACCTCGCCCGACGCCTCCGCCGGAACGTACGCGCACGGGTCGACCGCGTCAATATTTGTTGCTTCCTTTTTCTTCTCACCCGGGGAAGCGTCCACTTATGTTTGTTTGCGTGCGGACCCATGGCGGGTGCGCCACCCGACCGCACGCCATCAAGTCCGGGAATCAACTTCCATCTGCTGCAGACGGGTTGACCTGCCGATTGGTGCAGTCCAATAGTGGTAGCGCTCCCAAGGCGCCTTCCCCCCACCCCACTCTGGAGGCCGTCGTGCTTTCCCGCCGTGCCCTTCTCACCGCTGCGGCGGCCACCACGGCCGCCCTTCCGCTCGCCGCCTCGGCCACCGCCGCGACCTCCCGCTCGTCGACCGACGCGCTGGCCGCGGCCTCGCTGCCCCTCGCCCTCGCCAACAACTCCGGCGGCTCCGCCCCGGTGTACGCCTACGTCTCCGGCGCCGACACCTCCGGTTGGCCCGGCTTCGTCACCGCGGACGGACGGTTCCAGCGGCTGCCGAGCCCCTCCTCGGTACTCACCCCGGTACCGGACTACTCCATCCCGCTCGGCGCCTCGGGTTCCGCGCCCACCCGGCTGACCCTCGGCGAGTACGTCATCGGCGGCCGCGTGTGGTTCTCCACCGGACGCAAGATCCAGTTCTTCGTCAACCCACCCGGCGGCAACGGCGGCGTGCCCGGCCTGGTGCAGCCCGGTTTCACCAGCTCCGACCCCAACTGGGAGACGAGCTGGACGTTCTGCGAGTTCACGTACAACGCGGCGAACCTGTACGCCAACATCAGCTACGTCGACATGGTCGCCCTGCCCGTCTCGATGGCGACCACCGGCGCCGCCGGATCGCAGTCGGTGCCGGCACTGCCCTCGGGCGCCCTGGCCTCCATCGCCGGCGGGCTGCAGGCGCAGCACGCGGCGGACGGCGCGCCCTGGGACCGGCTGGTGGCGACCGACTCCTCCGGAGCCGTCCTGCGCGTGCTCGCGCCGTCGCACAGCCCGGTGGACTTCGGCACCTACTGGAACCCGTACCTGGACCGGGTCTGGGACCACTACCGCGGCAACACCCTCACCGTGGACGGCCAGGGCTCGATCGGCGCCTACTCCGGCACCGTCAGCGGCGACGTACTCACCTTCGCCGGCCTCGACACCAACGGGGTGCCGTTCACCAAGCCCTCCGCGGCCGACATCTTCGGCTGCGCCAGCGGCCCCCTGTACAACTCCGGGGCCGACGCCCGCTCCGCCGTCGCCGCCCGCCTCGCCGCCGCGCTCAACCGCTCCAGCCTCCTGGTGGCCGGCGGCTCGTCACAGCCGAACGGCGTCACCCCCGCCCAGTACTACACCGAGTCGGTCACCAACCACTACGCGCGCCTGGTGCACCAGTACGCCACCAAGGGCTACGCCTTCCCCTACGACGACGTCGGTCCCACCGGCGCCGCGCCGGTGGACGGGCACCTCCAGGATTCGGCGCCCACCTCCTGGACCGTCACCCTGGGCCCCGGCAGCGGCTCGACGAACCCGCCTCCCGGCGGCGGCACGAGCGCCTACTCCACCATCCAGGCGGAGGACTACGCCTCGCAGAACGGCACGCAGACCGAGACGTGCACCGACACCGGCGGCGGCCGCGACGTCGGCTACCTCTCGGGCGGCGACTGGCTGAGGTACGCCTCGGTGGACTTCGGCTCCTCCTCCCCCACGCAGTTCCTGGCCCGGGTCGCCTCGGGCGCGGGGGCCGGCGTCAGCGGCGCGGTCCGGGTGCGGCTGGACAGCGCGGGTGGACCGCAGGTGGCCGAGATCGACCTGGCGTCGACCGGCGGCTGGCAGTCCTGGCGCACCGTACCCGCCAACATCACCCGCGCGGTCACCGGCGTGCACGACGTCTACCTGAGCTTCGAGGAGAGCTCCGTCGACTTCGTCAACGTCAACTGGTTCACCTTCAGCAACTGACCCGCCGCGCCCCGCCGACGCCCGCGCACCCGCCGCCGGCGGCCTACGGGCCGCCGGTGTACGGCTCCGGGGCGGCGCCCGCCGGACGTACCGGCGGACCCTCCTCCGCCGCCCCGCCACGGCGCGCGGGCCCGGCGGCTTCCCGGGCGTACCCTCCGCGGCAGGGCCGCGCGAACGCGTCCACGATCAGGAACTGCGCCGCGACGTAGGTGAGCATCACCGCCACGGTCCGGCCGGTGAACCCGACGCCGGCCGCACCCAGTCCGACCATCAGGTCGGAAACCACGAAGAGGACTCCGCCCCGGGCCGCTCCCGGCCCCCGTACGCCCGCGGTGGCGGCCATGAGCACCAGGGCCAGGCTGTAGACGGCGACCAGCGGGGTCATCAGCGGCCCCAGTGCGGGTGCCAGGGCGACGTTGGCGACGGCCCACACCGAGAGGAAGCCGGCGCTGACCGCCGGCCGGGACCGGAGGCGCTCCACCGCCCCGCCGGCGAAGAACGCGGCAAGGTAGCAGAGCTGCATGCCGAGGAAGCACGCCGTACCGGCCGCGAACGCGACCGGACCGGACAGCATCAGGGCCGTGTCACCGGCTGCCGCCAGGCCGAGCCCGGCGATGACGACGCCGTGCCGCGTGCCGGTCGCCCGCCACAGGTACACCGCGAGCAGCGGCGCGAGCAGCGGTTTGGCGACCCATTCGAGGACGGGCAGGTGCGCCGCGACGGCCAGCAGGTCCACCGCTGCCGCCGCCGCGTAGGCGATGACCGGGATCCGCATGTCAGCAGTCCCCCTTCGGCGTCCAGCCGGGCGGGCCGAACAGGTAGCCGGTGCGGTCCCGCCAGCGGGTGGCGCCGCGCACGTCGCGCCACGCGGCGGCGTACTCGTGGAAGGCGACCCGCAGCGGGTTGTAGGTGTCGATGTTCTTGGTCAGGCCGTACACCGCCCGCTCCCCCTCGGGTTCGAAGGTCCCGAAGATCCGGTCCCACACGATGAGGATGCCGCCGTAGTTGCGGTCCAGGTAGGCGTTGTTGGAGCCGTGGTGCACCCGGTGGTGGGAGGGCGTGTTGAGGACCGCCTCGATCGGCCGCCACAACCTGTCGACCCGCTCGGTGTGCAGGAAGAACTGGTAGACGAGGCTGACCGACTGCTGGAGCAGGATCATCCACGGCGGGAGACCGCACAGCGCGAGCGGCAGCCAGAACGGCAGGGTCGTCATCGGCGTCCAGCTCTGCCGGAGCGCGGTGGACAGGTTGAACCGCACGCTGGAGTGGTGCACCACGTGGCTCGCCCACAGCAGCCGGACCCGGTGGTGCGCGCGGTGGAAGGCGTAGTAGGCGAGGTCGTCCGCGAAGAACAGCAGCACCCAGGTCCACACCGAGCCCGGGGAGAGCCGCCAGGGCGCCAGGCTGTAGAGCGCCGCGTAGGCGACGACCGCGAACGCCTTCCACGGCAGCCCGACGACCTGGCTGCCCGCACCCATCGACATGCTGGTGGCGGTGTCGCGGGCCTCGTAGCCGCGCTCCTCCTCGTCCGGCAGGAAGCGGTACGACAGCGCCTCGACGGCCACCAGGAGCAGGAAGGCCGGTATCGCGTAGACGACGGCGGGGATCATGCGGGATCTCCTTGGTGTTCCGGGGCCGCCCCGACCGCGGGCGCACTGCGGGCCAGCAGGGCGCGCGCCGCGCCCTCGGCCCCCTGCCCGTCACGTGCGGCGATGAGCGCGGCCAGTCTTGTGTGGGCCGAGACGTCCAGCAGTTCGGTCGCGCGGAGTTCCGCCGGCACCTCCCCGGCCGTCATGCCGCCGTCGACGAGGGTGTTGAAGGCGAGGAGGTAGGCGATGTTGCCGGAGCCCTCGACGATCAGACGCCACCAGGCGACGTCCGCCGCACCGAGTTCGGCGAGGTCGGGCCCCCGGCCCGCGTAGGCCTCGGCGGCCGAGACGATCTCCGCGGCGGCCTCGCGGGAGCAGCGGACGGCGCAGAGCCGCGCCGCGTCCGCGCCGATGGAGGCCCGCATCTCCAACACGTCCCGCCGCAGGTCGTAGGAGGAGGGCAGGCGCTCGCTGTGGGCGACCTGCACCGCGAGGTCGAGTCCGGCGGTCCGTCGCCAGTCGAGGACCCGGGTGCGTCCACCCTGGCTCACCTCCACCAGCCTGGCCTGCTGAAGCCGCTTGACCGCCTCCCGGACGGCATGGCGGTTCACCCCGAACTCGGCGGCGAGTTCCCGTTCGGCGGTCAGCGGGGCGCCGGCTTCGAGCGTCCCGCCCAGGATGCGGTCCCGGAGCAGCGTGAACAGCTGGTCGGAGACCGCCTCACGCCGGATGCGCTGCTCTGTCATGGCGCACAGCCTGGGCCCTGCGACAGCACTGGTCAACTGGTTGGACCAGATTTCCCGGGAACCGGGCGTCCTCCGGCGTCACCGGGATCCGGGACCGTCCCCGCGGGTGCGGGGAGCAGTTGCCCGCCTCGGGACCCGACACAGTGCGTGAGTGACGGGCATCCCGGGGTCGGTGCTCGTCGGGCAGGCGCAGGGGCAGCGGGCGAGGGGCGGCCCGGTGGCCGGCCCGGGGTTGTGGGGGGGGAAGTCGGCGGGCAACGTGACCTTCGTTGCCGTAGGGCCGATACTTCGGGTAGGAGCGTCACGGCCGTCCCGCGTCCTCCACTCCGTGCAGCAGGTCGGAACCACCCCTACCAGGCTCATGAGGAGATATCCATGAAGATGCTCATCAACGTCCCGGAGACCGTCGTGGCGGACGCGCTGCGCGGGCTGGCCGCCGCTCATCCGGAGCTGACCGTGGACGTGGAGAACCGGGTGATCGTGCGACGGGACGCCCCGGTTGCCGGCAAGGTGGCCCTGGTGTCCGGCGGCGGGTCGGGACACGAGCCGCTGCACGGCGGGTTCGTGGGACCGGGCATGCTGTCGGCCGCCTGTCCCGGTGAGGTGTTCACCTCCCCCGTGCCGGACCAGATGGTGCGCGCGGCGGCGGCCGTGGACAGCGGCGCCGGGGTGCTGTTCGTGGTGAAGAACTACACCGGCGACGTCCTCAACTTCGACATGGCGGCGGAGTTGGCCGAGGACGAGGGCATCCAGGTCGCCAAGGTGCTGGTCGACGACGACGTGGCGGTCACGGACAGCCTGTACACGGCCGGACGCCGCGGGACCGGCGCCACCCTCTTCGTGGAGAAGATCGCGGGCGCGGCGGCCGACGAGGGGCAGCCGCTGGAGCGGGTGGAGGCGATCGCCCGGCAGGTCAACGAGAGTTCCCGCAGTTTCGGTGTCGCACTGAGCGCCTGCACCACCCCGGCAAAGGGGAGCCCCACCTTCGATCTTCCCGCGGGTGACCTGGAGTTGGGCATCGGCATCCACGGCGAGCCGGGGCGCGAGCGGCGGCCGATGATGACCTCGGGCGAGATCGCGGACGTGACGGTGAACGCGATCCTGGAGGACATCAGTCCCCGCAATCCCGTCCTCCTCCTGGTCAACGGTATGGGGGCGACGCCGCTGCTGGAGCTGTACGGCTTCAACGCCGAGGTGCAGCGCGTGCTGACCGAGCGGGGCGTGTCCGTGGCCCGCACGCTCGTCGGCAACTACGTCACCTCCCTCGACATGGCGGGCGCCTCGGTGACGCTGTGCCAGGTCGACGGGGAGCTGCTGCGGTTGTGGGACGCGCCCGTACGGACCCCGGGGCTGCGCTGGGGCATGTGACCCGCAGCGAACGGCCCGGCAGCGGCCCCGACCGGCGTGCGGTCCGGGGTCGGCGGCCGTCACCTGCACGGTTCCGCCGTCGCCGGACGCCGCGGCGGGCCGTCGGCGGCGACCGGCACGGGTACCGCGGGCCGGTGCGGCACGCCGCCGCCCGGGCGGCGCCCGGCGCGTCAGGCGTGCGCTCCCGGGCCGTCTGTTTCCTGCATCTACTTCCTGCATCTACCGACCACGCAAGGAGTTTCCGTGCTCGACGCAAAGTTCTTCCGCCGTTGGATGTCGGCGACGGCAGCGTCCGTCGACCGCGAGGCCGACCGGCTCACCGCCCTCGACTCACCGATCGGGGACGCCGACCACGGCAGCAACCTCCGGCGCGGCTTCGCCGCCGTGACGGCCGCACTGGAGGAGGAGGCCCCCGACGCTCCGGGCGCGGTGCTGGTACTCGCGGGCAAGCAGCTCATCTCGAAGGTGGGCGGCGCGTCGGGCCCGCTGTACGGGACGCTGCTCCGGCGTGCCGGCAAGACGCTCGGCGACGCGGCCGAGGTGGATGACGAGCAGTTCGCGAAGGCGCTGCGGGCCGGTGTGGACGCGGTGATGGCGTTGGGCGGTGCCGCACCCGGCGACAAGACGATGGTCGACGCGCTGGTTCCGGCCGTGGACGCGCTCGGCGGGGGTTTCGCCTCGGCGGCGGCAGCGGCGGAGGAGGGGGCGCTGGCGACCACGCCGCTGCAGGCCCGCAAGGGGCGGGCCAGCTATCTCGGCGAGCGGAGCATCGGTCACCAGGACCCGGGTGCCACCTCCTCCGCCCTGCTGGTCGCCGCGCTCGTGGAGGCCTCCGGTGAGTGACGGGAAGCCGGTCGGGATCGTACTGGTGTCGCACAGCGCTCAGGTGGCCGCCTCGGTGGCGGAACTGGCGCAGTCGTTGGCGGGTGGTGGCGCGGAGGTGCCCGTCGCGCCGGCGGGCGGGACGGAGGACGGGGGGCTCGGCACGAGTGCGGAGCTGATCGCCGCCGCTGCCGCCTCGGTGGACCGCGGTGCCGGGGTGGCCGTTCTCACCGACCTGGGCAGCGCCGTGCTGACGGTGAAGACGTTGCTGGCGGACGGCGACGAGTTGCCCTCCCCCACCCGCCTGCTGGACGCGCCGTTCCTCGAGGGCGCGGTGGCCGCCGTCGTCACCGCGAGCGCGGGAGCCGATCTGGACGCGGTGCAGGCGGCGGCCGCGGAGGCGTACGAGTACCGCAAGGCCTGATACGGAGCCGGAGCCCGGCGGTCCCGCTCGGTCCCGCTCGGAGCCGCCGGGCCGCCGGGACCGGGGGATCCGGCGGCCCGGCGGGCCCGGCAGCTCCGGCGGCCCGGGCGGCTCCGCCGTCCCCGACGGGGTGCGTCGGCTGTTCCCCGGGTGGCGGCGGACGCGTTCGTGCCGGGGACCCGTCGAGCGGTGTGGCTCAGCCGCCGTCCACGAACCGCCGCGAGAGTCGCCTGCCCAGCGTCTCAGCGGCCGCGCGGTCCTCGATCGGCCGGACCCGGGCGTCCTTGAAGACGATGTACGTGACGTCGGAGGCCGCTCCGCCGCCACGCGGGTCGGCGCGGATGCCCAGTGCCTCGGCCGTGGCGTAGGAGGCCTCCCCGATGACGTCGCGCGGACCTGTGTCGCCGACGACGGCGTACCGTACGCGGCCGTCGTGGACGACGGCCGCGACGGAGCCGCCGTGCACCCCGTGCTCCCGGTAGTCCCAGATGCCGCTCGGTGCGGGCACCACGATGTACGGGACTTCCTCGGCGCTCAGCGGGCGGCCGTCCGACTGGGGGTAGGCGGTGCTGCCGGAGAACAGCGGATCGGTGCGGCGGTTGCACTTGGCTCCGGCGCGGCCGTCGCAGTCGATGTCCATGTCGGCGGTCCAGAACACCGCCTCGGACGTGCCGCACACCGGCACCGTGCGGTCCGCCCCGGCGTCGGTGCGGTAGCGGCCCGCGGAGACGGGGTGGCAGGTGCGGACCCTGGCGAGCAGGTCGGCGGCGCTGACATCGTCCTTCTGCGCGACCCGCTTCTCCAGCAGCTCGGTGGGAACGCGGGGGGCTGCGGCCTGGGACGCCGAGGGAGCCAGCAGAGCGAGGCCGACCGCGGCCAGCATCAGCGACGGAAGACGCACGATGGGAAACCCTCTCGTAGGGGACAGGACGGGCACACCCAGCCCAATCTGAGCCCGGTCCGGCCACGAGGCCAGCCCTGGGGGGCCGTACGGCGCAGGGGATACCGCCGTACGGAGCACCGCGCCTGACGGTCCGACAGGGGCCGGGGGCCGGGCCTGCCTCCGGCCCCGGCCTCCCGGCCACCCGCATCGGCGCGGCGACAGCGACGACAGCGGTCCGCGCCACGGGCACGAACTACCGTTATTTCTCGCAGTGTTCGGCCGTAAGAGGGTTCAGCATACGTACCGCCTGCGCGCTGTGGCCATCGGCCGCCCCACTTCCCCGCACGATGTCCACCGGCGTGGGGCCACTGTGCGAAGCGGCGCCGCGCCCGCTCGGTGCCGGTCCTCCGGCCCGGCCCGCCGCACTGCCCGGTTCCGCCGGCCTCTCCTTCTGTTTCCTGCCGCTTCTCTCTCCGTCTCCTGTTCCGCCCTCCTCCCCCGTGCTCCGCCCCGCTCCGTCCTCCGTCCCCGTCCTCCGTCCAGGCCCGCCGCCGTGCTCGGTCATCCGGATGCGGGAGCACGTCACCTGCCCGGGCGCGGTCCGCGTGCGCGGCGCTCGGGAAGCGCATTGGCTTCCCTTGAGGCAGCACGGGCGTACCCGATCCTCGGCGGCGCAAGGGATGTACCGCCAACCGTGCCGCCGGAGGACACACCATGCCCAACTCCCGTATGCTCGCCCGCTCAGGCCTGACCGCGGCAGCCGCCGCCGCGCTCCCGCTCGCTCTGACCGCCGCGGGGCCGGCCGCCGCCCAGGGCTCTGGTATCTCCGTGAGCACCACCGGCACCACGGTCTCGGTGGTGACCAGCGCGTGCACCCAGGTGAACGGCACCTGGGGCAACGCCTCGCTGCTGACCAGCAGTGAGTCGAACTTCGCCCAGGGCCGCCAGGTGTCGCTGTCCGGGACCGGGGTGAGCCAGTCGGCCGCCTGGTCGGACGTGAGCCCCGGTACCTACACGGTCATCGTCGTGTGCTCGAACGGCAGCACGGCGGGCACCCAGTCGGTGATCGTCTCTGCCGCGCCCACACCGACGGTCTCCGCGTCCGCGTCCCCCTCGCGCGGGGTCATGGGCGGTCTCGGCGGCGCGGTCCGGGACTACGGACCGGTCACGATGGCGGCAGGCGCCGCTCTGGTGGGCGGCGGAGTCATCGCGACGGCCTGGTATCTGCGCCGCCGCTCGAAGCCGCATCGTCTGTGACCTGGTCGTCCGGCTCCGGCAGCGCGGCGAACTCCTCGAGTGCGTGGGTGAGCCACTGCGTCCAGAAGGTCTCCAGGTCGATGCCTGCCCGCAGGATGAGGTGGTGCAGCCTGTCCTGCGGGCCGTCGGTCCCGGGCGGGAAGTCGCGCTCCTCGATCTCCAGGTACTCGGCAAGTTGGCGCCGGTGCAGGTCGAGGTGACGGCGCAGATCCGCCTCCAGTCCCCCGGTGCCGACCACCGCGGCTGCGCGCAGCCGCAGGAGCAGCGTGTCGCGCAGCGGCTTGGGGTCCTGGGGCGCGGCGGACCAGCGCCCCAGCTCGGCACGGCCTGCGGGCAGCACCTCGTAGCTCTTCTTCTGTCCGCGGGCCGGCTGCTCCGTGGGCAGGGCCCGGATGTACCCCGCGCGTTCCAGCCGCCCCAGTTCCCGGTAGATCTGCTGGTGCGTCGCGGACCAGAAGTAGCCGATCGACTTGTCGAACCGGCGGGTCAGCTCCAGTCCCGACGACGGCCTTTCCAGCAGGGCGGTGAGGATCGCGTGCGGGAGTGACATGGAGGCCATCCTAGGAACAAGCCCGGAACCGCGGCGCACTCCGCGGCACCGCGTCCACCGCGGCCGTTGCGGGACCGTCACGCTCCGGCCGCCCGGCGACACCCGAAGGCCCCTCAGCAGGTTCCGGCCGGCTCGCCCGGCGCCGATGCGTCGGATACCGGAGTGCCGGATACCGCAGTGCGGGGTGTCACAAGGCCGCCGCCACTTCCGTGCCCTGCTTGATGGCGCGCTTGGCGTCCAGCTCGGCCGCGACGTCGGCGCCGCCGATCAGGTGCGCGCTGCGGCCGGCCGCGGTCAGCTCCTCGTACAGGTCGCGGCGCGGCTCCTGTCCGGTGCACAGCACGATCGTGTCGACCTCCAGGACGGTGCTCTCCCCGTCGACGGTGAGGTGCAGTCCGGCGTCGTCGATCCGGTCGTAGCGGACACCGGGAACCATGGTCACGCCGCGGTGCCTGAGTTCGGTGCGGTGGATCCAGCCGGTGGTCTTGCCGAGGTTCGCACCGACCTTGCTGGTCTTGCGCTGGAGCAGGTGGACCGTGCGGGGCGGGGCGGGGCGGCGGGGCTCGGTGAGTCCGCCGGGCGAACGGTAGTCCAGGTCGACGCCCCAGTGCCGGAAGTACGTCGCCGGGTCCTCGCTCGCCTTGTCCCCGCCGTCGGTGAGGTACTCGGCGACGTCGAATCCGATGCCGCCGGCGCCGAGGATCGCGACGCGGTCGCCGACGGGCGCGCCGTCGCGGAGCACGTCGAGGTAGCCGAGGACCCGGGGGTGGTCCACCCCGGGGATGTCGGGGGTGCGCGGAGTGACACCGGTGGCGACGACGACCTCGTCGTAGTCGCCCAGGTCGGCCGCGGCCACCCGGGTGTTCAGGCGCACCTCGACGGCGTGCGCGTCGAGCCGGTGGCGGAAGTAGCGCAGCGTTTCGTCGAACTCCTGCTTGCCGGGGACCCGGCGGGCGACGTTGAGCTGCCCTCCGACCTCGCTCGCGGCATCGAACAGGGTGACCTGGTGGCCGCGTTCGGCCGCGCTGACGGCGCAGGCGAGGCCGGCCGGTCCGGCGCCGACGACGGCCACGCGCTTGCGCCTGCGCGTCGGTGACAGCACCAGCTCGGTCTCGTGGCAGGCGCGGGGGTTGACCAGGCAGGAGGTGATGCGGCCGCTGAAGGTGTGGTCGAGGCAGGCCTGGTTGCAGCCGATGCAGGTGTTGATGGCGTCCGGTGCACCGGCGGCGGCCTTGTTGACGAAGTCCGGGTCGGCGAGCATCGGACGGGCCATGGAGACCATGTCGGCGCAGCCGTCGGCGAGCAGTTGCTCGGCCAGGTCGGGTGTGTTGATGCGGTTGGTGGTGACGAGCGGGACGGAGACCTCGCCCATGAGCTTCTTCGTCACCCAGGTGTAGGCGCCGCGCGGCACGGAGGTGGCGATGGTGGGGATGCGGGCCTCGTGCCAGCCGATGCCGGTGTTGATGATCGTGGCGCCGGCCGCCTGCACGGCCTTGGCCAGGGTGACCACCTCGTCGAGGGAGGAGCCGCCGGGCACCAGGTCGAGCATGGACAGCCGGTAGATCAGGATGAAGTCCTCGCCGACCGCCTCCCGTACGCGGCGCACGATCTCGACCGGGAAGCGGATGCGGTTCTCGTACGAACCGCCCCAGCGGTCGGTGCGGTGGTTCGTCCGCGCGGCGATGAACTCGTTGATCAGGTAGCCCTCGGAGCCCATGATCTCGACACCGTCGTATCCGGCCTGCCGGGCCAGGCGGGCGGCGCGGGCGTAGTCGTCGATGGTGCGCTCGACGTCGGCGTCGGACAGTTCCCTCGGGGCGAAGGGGCTGATGGGCGCCTGGAGGGGGCTCGGGGCGACCAGTTCGGGGTGGTAGGCGTACCGGCCGAAGTGCAGCAACTGCATCGCGATCCGCCCGCCCTCGCGGTGCACCGCTTCGGTGATCGGACGGTGCTGTGCGGCCTCCGCCTCGGTGGTGAGCTTGGCACCGCCGTCGTACGGCCGGCCCTCGTCGTTGGGGGCGATGCCGCCGGTGACGATGAGCCCCACTCCCCCGCGGGCGCGTTCGGCGTAGAAGGCCGCCATGCGCGCGAAGCCGCCCTCCGCCTCCTCCAGCCCGACGTGCATGGAGCCCATCAGTACGCGGTTGGGCAGCGTGGTGAAGCCCAGGTCCAGCGGGCTCAGCAGGTGGGGGTAACGGCTCATGGGGCCCTCCGTGCGCGGGTGGTCGTCACCCTCGGTTGTAGAGGACCCGGACCTTGTTGTGCAACTAGTTGCACAACAAGGTGGCAGCCGTCACGCCGTACGGCCGCGCGGGCCGCCGAAACGCCACCGTGCTACCTGCGCGCCAACCGGACGTGCAGCTCGCGCTCCTGGTCGCCGGAGGCCGTGGCCAGGTCGTGCACGCTGAACAGGGAGTCCAGGGTGGTGCGGAAGCGGTCGATCGCCCAGTAGCCGCCCTGGGCGTCGGCCGTGACCGAGGCGTGCAGCGGCACGGGGCGCGCACCCTCGTGGGCGTCCTCCACGTCGAAGGTGCCCAGCCACACCATCGGACGCCCCTCCGCCAACTGTTCCGGGACGTCCTCGGCGCACCGGTCGGACTCGAAGCACCCGCAGAGGGTGTCGAACACGATCCGGGCGTCCTCCTTGCTGCAGTCGCTGATCTCCACGGAGACGGTGTGCGGGTGGGCTCGCTCGGTGTCCATCGTGATCGCTCCTCTCGTGACCGCGCCGCGGCCGAGCGGTTTCCCCGCAGGGCCGGGGGCCCACACCCCAGAAAAGCACCGGCCGCCGGTGGGGGCCACCGGCGGCCGCGCGGGTGAACGGGGACGGCCGGCCGGGCGCGAACGGGAGGGGACCGGTCGGAACGGAAAGTGACGAACTGCAACGAACCAGGTCGGACAGTGACGGGCAGGGACGGACGGGGCCGGCCGGCGGCGGAACCGGGCCGGCCGGGCAGCGTCAGGCGCGGGTGAAGCGGTAGGTCATGCTGTCGGTGAGCACGCAGAATCCGGGCGACATCACGATCACGCGAAGGGTGCCGGTGCGACGGTCGAAGTCGACGCCCTCCGTCTCGAAGCTCCCCGAGCAACTGCTGCGCAGGGGGAGCCGGCGCAGGGCGGTGACATGGCCGGTGACGTCCGCGGCGCCGCTCGGCGCGGCCGACAGGTCGATCTGCAGCAGCGGTTTGGTCATCCCGAACAGCGATCCCTCCGGGTCGTCGGAGGAGCACAGCAGCCGGGTGGCGTCGACGAAGTCGCAGCCCTGGACGTCGCGGACCGCGTGGTCGAGGTGGACGGTGGCGGCCTGCGGGAGATCGGCCGAGGGCGAGGTGGCCGGGTTGACGGCGGGAGTGGGGAAGACGAGCAGGCGGTTCATGGTGCCCCACTCCCCCGACAGCATCCACTGGCCGTCCGGGGAGATCGCGACCCAGGAGTTGTTGCGCGCCTCGCCGGGTCCGAGCGCGTGCAGGTACTCCGACCAGGTCCCGTCGGGGGCCTGCACCCGGTACATCTTCATCGCGCCCGAGTCGCGCTGGTAGGGCTCGACGTAGTAGCCGTCACGGGTGGCGTCCGGATCGCCGACGTGGTTCCAGCCGCGGACGAGGACGCCGAACGGAATGGTGCCGATGCCGGTATAGCGGTTGGGGCTGCCGGACGGCACCTCGACCGAGGTCAGGCCCTGGCTCTCGGTCAGCGGGTCGGCACGGTCCGAGCCGATCTCGGTCCAGGTGCCGGCGGCTGCGGCGGACGGGGCGGTGCAGAGGGTGACCACGGCGGTCGCCGCGAGGGCGACGAGGCCGGTCAGAGCAGCTCGACAACGTTGCCGGACGGTGCGCACGGGCATGAGCGGACTCCTCGGGAGGTGGGGTCGGCGCACAGTCTTGCGTGGTCAACTAGTCATGTACAGAGCAAAATTGGAAACTCCGCCGGTCCTTCGGATGACCGGCCGGGCCGCGCACTCCGCCCGCGCCCCCGCTCCCCGGTCCGCGCTCCCCGGTCCTGGACACGGTCGTGCGAGGAGGAGAAGGAGGGGACGCAGCGGAGCCGGGGCGGGAACAGCACGGGCGTACAGCGCCCCCGATTCACAGGATGCCGTTACCCCTTCCTTACCGGCCGTCTCGGACAATCACAGCTACAGGTGCATGCCGGACGCCGTGTCCGAAAGCCGAGGAGAGTGAGCCGTGATGCGCGAACCGGACCGGGAACACAGCAGCGGGCAGCAGGCCGAGCCCGACCGGGACCTGCTCACCGGCTCCGGCCTTCCGCAGACCGGCGACGCCCGTCCGCGCGGGCGGCGGCACCGGCGCGGCCGCGTGGTTCTGGCGGCCACCGTCGCCGTGCTGGCCGTGGGCGGCACGGCCGCCTACGCGGCCTCGGACGGCTCCGGCGCCGGCGCCACGACCGCGTCCCCGTCGGCCTCGACCTCCCCGGACGGCCCCGGGGCGCGGCACGGCCACCCCGGGCGGTGGCTCGGACCCGGCGCGGGTGTGCACGGCGAGGCGACGGTCAGGGACCGCGACAGCGGTGCCTGGGTGGTACGCACCTGGCAGCGCGGCACGGTGACGAAGGTGGCCGGTGACCAGGTCACCGTGCGCAGCGACGACGGCACGTCCTGGACGTGGACGGTGGCCGCGGACACCCCCGTACGCGGCGGCGGAAAGGGCACCGACCGCTCCGGCGCCGACGCGCTGCCCCGGGCCGAGGCGGTGCTCCTGGTCGGCACCCGCGCCGACGACGGGACCAGGACGGCCACCCTTGTCCTGACCGGTGATGCGGACCACGACGGCGGGAGGCACGCCGGGCCGAAGGGCCGCGCGCCGGAGGACCGGGGCCCGCACGACCGGCACGAGGGCTTCCGGTTCCGCGGACCACACGGTGGCGGCGGGAGCACGGCGTCCCCGGCGCCGTCCTCCGGCGGGGCCACGACCTGAGGTCGCCGCTCAGCGGCGGGTGCCCACGACCACGGTGGCGTGCAGTTCGGCCGAGACGGCCAGTTCGGCGTTCAGCCCGGCCGTGCTGAACACCTCGGCGGCCCCGGGTGCCTGGCGTTCGCTCGTCTCGACGAGCACACGGCCGCCGGGCGCGAGCCAGCGGGGAGCGGCGGCGGCGACCCGGCGCAGCACGTCCAGACCGTCGGGTCCGCCGTCCAGCGCCACCGTCGGCTCGTGGTCCCGGGCCTCCGCGGGCAGCAGGGGGACCTCCCCGGTGGGCACGTAGGGCACGTTCGCGGCGAGCAGGTCGACACGGCCGCACAGTCCGGCCGGGAGGGCCTCGAACAGGTCTCCCGCGTGCACAAGCCCCCCGTACTCGGCGACGTTGCGGCGGGCACAGCGCACGGCGGCCGGGTCGATGTCGGCGCAGTGCAGGTCCACGCGGCCGAGTGCGGCGGCCAGCGCCGCGCCGACGGCTCCCGAACCGCAGCACAGGTCGACCACCACACGGGCCCGCGGTGAGCGGGCCAGAGCCTGGTCGACGAGGAACTCGGTGCGCCGGCGCGGCACGAACACGCCGGCGTCGACGGCGACCGACAGTCCGTGGAACTCGGCCCGGCCGAGGACGTGTTCGAGGGGAAGCCCGGCGGTCCGGCGGTCCACCATGGCGGCGGCCTCCGCGGGAGTGCGGGCGGCGGCGAGGATCAGTGCCGCCTCCTCCTCGGCGAAGACGCAGCCGGCGGCGCGGAGCGCGGAGACGGTACGGGAGACGAAGTCGGGGGAGAACGAGGATGCGGGCATGGGAGCCGGGAAGCCTTTCGGTGGCCGTGGGGGCGCTCCCGCGGTCGCAGCGGTTTCAGAGACCGCCGCGATCCGCGCCGCGGCCGGTGGGGAGCACCCGTCCTGACAGTGCGGGGATGGGTCTCACCTCCTCGGAACCGGCGGGCTGGGGCCGTCCTCAGCCGAACGGCACACTACCCGAAACGATCAGAAGCGGAGCGACCGGACCCCGACGGTCCTCCCCGCCGCGCCTGAAGCCGCACCGGAGGACCCGCCGGAAGCCGCACCGGAGGACCCTTGGAAGCCGCCCGGAAGCCGCACGAGAAGGCGCGCTCGAAGCCGCGCGGGACGACACGCGTCGCCGGTGGATCCGATCCGTCCGCCGGGTGCCCGGAGCGATCCACCGGGTGCCCGGTCCGCCGGGACGCGTGGTGGCCGCTCCGCGGCCGCCCTCGTCCGAAGCGCCGACGGGCCTCTCGCCGCACTCCCCGCGCCACGACACCGTACGGTTTTCCCATGAATGTCACCCGCGGCTTCACCGGCCGCGCCCGCACTCCGCGTCCCGGGCTGCCACCCGGCCAGTACGACGCGGGCGAGGACTGGCCCGTGCTGTCCGCCGAGGTCACCCCGGACCTCTCGCCCGCCGACTGGTCCTTCCGGGTGGACGGGCTGGTCGAGCACCCGCGCACCTGGGACCGCGCGCAGTCGGGTGCGCTGCCCGCCTCGGACTACACGGGCGACATCCACTGCGTGACCGGCTGGTCGAGGTTCGGGACCCGGTTCGGCGGTGTCTCCCTGGACGCCTTCCTGGACGCGGCCCGTCCCGAGGCCGCCGCCACCCACGCCGTGGTCTACGCGCACACCGGGTACACCGCGAACCTCCCGCTGACCGACCTGACCGGCGGGCGCGCCTGGTTGGCCTTCACCTGCGACGGAGAGCCGCTGGCCCCCGAGCACGGCGGCCCGGCGCGGCTGCTCGTCCCGCACCTGTACTTCTGGAAGAGCGTCAAGTGGATCGCGGGCCTGAGGATCCTCGACCACGACGAGCCGGGCTTCTGGGAGCGCAACGGCTACCACCCGCGCGGCAATCCCTGGGAGGAGCAGCGGTACTCCGGTGACTGAGCAGACCGAGCGCTTCACTCCCCCGACCCGGTTCGCGGTGCCCGGCCGGATCGCCGTGGACACGCCCGCGGCCTCCCGCTGGCAGACGGCCACGATCACCGGAATCCGCCGCGAGACCCCCCGCGCCCGCACCTTCCGGCTCGCGGTCCCGGACTGGCCGGGGCACCTGCCCGGCCAGCACCTGCTGCTCCGGCTGCGGGCCGCCGACGGGTACACGGCCCAGCGGCACTACTCGATCGCGTCCGCGCCCGACGGCTCGGGGCACATCGAACTGACCCTGGACCGTGTGGAGGGCGGGGAGGTGTCCGGCTGGTTCCACTCCGTCGCCCGGCCCGGGGACCGGCTGGAGGTGCGCGGCCCGGTCAGCGGCTTCTTCGCCTGGCCCGGGGACCGGCCCGCGCTGCTGCTCGGCGCCGGGTCCGGGGTCGTGCCGCTGATGTCGATGCTCCGCCACCACCGGGCTCTGGGGTCGGCGGTGCCGCTGCGGCTGCTGGTGTCCGCGCGCAGCCCGGAGGATCTGATCTACGCCCGGGAGTACGGGGCGGAGACGACACCCGTGTTCACCCGCAGCGCACCGCCCGGCACGCCGGTGGGCCGGCTGTCCGCGGCCCATCTGGCCCCGCTGCTGGCCGAGTGCCCGGCCGGCGGCTGGGAGGCGTACGTGTGCGGCTCCAACGCCTTCGCCGAGCACGCGGCCCGGCTGCTGGCGGCGGCCGGGCAGCCGGCGGACCGCATCAGGATCGAACGCTTCGGCTGACACGGCGTCCGAACCCCCGTTCACCACGACGTCCGACCCGCCCGGCCCACCGTCCACCGCACCGTGCCGCTCGGCCGGGGCCCTGGAAAGCGCCCCCACCCCCACGTACGGTGTGATCATCGGACGTTCCCTGTACTCGAACCCCGGAGGCGGTCCCGCATGGCCCTGTTCGACCTTCCGCTCGAGGAGCTGCGCGGGTACCGCAGCGCGTCCGTGGAGCCGGAGGACTTCGACGCGTTCTGGTCCAAGACGCTCCAGGAGGCCCGCGCGCACGCTCTCGACGCCCGCTTCGAGCCGGTCGACACCGGGCTGTCCACGGTGGCGGTGTACGACGTCACCTTCGCCGGTTTCGGCGGCCACCCGGTGAAAGGCTGGCTCACCCTGCCCGCGACGGCGACGGAGCCGCTGCCGCTGGTGGTGGAGTTCGTCGGCTACGGCGGCGGGCGGGGGCTCCCGCACGAGCACCTGCTGTGGGCGTCCACCGGCCGGGCGCACTTCGTCATGGACACCCGCGGCCAGGGCAGCGGCTGGGGCGGTGGCGGGGGCACCGCCGACCCGGTGGGCGGCGGGCCGTCCTATCCCGGTTTCATGACCCGGGGCATCGACGCCCCGGAGGACTACTACTACCGGCGGGTCTTCACGGACGCCGTGCGCGCCGTCGAGGCGGCCCGCTCCCATCCGCTGACCGACGCCGCCCGGACCGTGGCGCTGGGCGTCAGCCAGGGCGGCGGCATCACCCTCGCCGTGGGCGGCCTGGTGCCGGATCTGCTGGCGGTCGCTCCGGACGTGCCGTTCCTGTGCGACTTCCCGCGGGCGACGACGCTCACCGACCGCCACCCGTACCGCGAGGTCGGCCTGTACCTGAAGACGCACCGCGGCCGCACCGAGGACGTCCTGCGCACGCTCTCCTACTTCGACGGCACGCACTTCGCCGCCCGCGGCCGGGCCCCGGCCCTGTTCTCCACCGCGCTGGAGGACCAGACCTGCCCGCCGTCCTCCGTGTTCGCGGCGTTCAACGCCTGGGCGCACGAGGACAAGGCGATCGAGGTGTACGACTTCAACGACCACGAGGGCGGCGGCTCCTTCCACGAGGCGGCGCAGATGCGCTGGCTGCGCGCCCGCTGCTGAGCCCCGCAGGGGCACGGGCCGCAGGGGGGCACGGGCCGCACGGCCGGCGGTCGTCACAGCCGGCGGTCGTCACAGCCGTGCGCGGTGCCCGAAGCGGCCGGAACTACTCCCTTCCCCCCAGTCCGACCAGTCGGTACGTTCGGGTTGCCCGAGGCGCACCGCCGCGCCCCGGGTCGCGACGACGGAGGGCCCATGTCCACGCACGACGCAGCACCCGTTCACGGCCACTGCGACGCCCGCTTCGCGGCGGTGCGCGCGGCGTTCGAGGAGAACTTCCGGGAACGGCGCGAACTGGGTGCCGCCGTCGCGGTGACGGTGGACGGCGTACGGGTGGTGGACCTGTGGGGCGGCTGGGCGGACGAGGCGGGCAGGCGCCCCTGGGGGCGTGACACGCTGGTCAACGTGTGGTCGACGTCCAAGGGCCCGGTCGCGCTGTGCGCGCACCTGCTGTCCGACCGCGGGCTCCTCGACCTGGACGCGCCGGTGGCGGAGTACTGGCCCGAGTTCGCCGCCGCCGGCAAGGAGAAGGTCCTGGTGCGGCACCTGCTGTCGCACCGCGCCGGACTGGCGGGCCTGCGTGAACCGCACTCCCTGGAGCAGTTGTACGACTGGGAGGTGACGACCCGGCGGCTGGCGGCCACCGCGCCGTGGTGGGAGCCGGGGACGCGGTCCGGCTACCACGCGCTGACCTACGGATTCCTGGTCGGCGAGGTGGTCCGGCGGGTGTCGGGACTGCTGCCCGGCGCGTTCCTGCGACAGGAGGTGACCGGCCCGCTCGGCATCGACTTCTCCATCGGGCTGCCCGCCACGGAGGCCGGGCGCGCCGCCGAGCTGGTGCACCCTCGGGCGGCGCCGCCCGAGGACCGGGCGGCGAGTTCCGCCCGACTTCCGACCGCGAGGCTCGCATCCCTGGCGAATCCGCTGGTGGGCGCCGCCGAGGCCAACACGGAAGCGTGGCGGGCCGTGGAGATCCCGGCGGCGAACGGGCACGGAACGGCCCGTGCGGTCGCCGCCCTCTACGGGATCCTCGGCGGACTCGGGTCCGGCGACGGCCGCCGCGTGCTCTCCCCGGAGGCCGCCGAACGGGTGCGCGAGGGCCAGGGGAGCTGCCGGGACCTGGTGCTGGGAGCGGGGTTCCCGCACGACACCGAACTCGGTCTGGGCGTGTGGCTCAGCGGCCCCAACGGCTCCTACGGTCCCAACCCGCGTGCTTTCGGACATGACGGCTTCGGCGGCTCCTGCGGCCTCGCCGACCCGGAGGCGGGGGTGTCGCTGGGCTACGTGATGAACCGCATGGGGCCTCGTGTCGCCGACGAGCCCCGCAAGCGGGCCCTGGTGGACGCCCTCTACAGCGCCCTCTGAGAGGGAGGGCGGGCCGTCCGGTTTCGGACGAACCGACGGACCGCTCTTCCCGGCTGGTTTAGACCAATGCTAGATCTGGTGGCGCACCGAACCCGCATGAACACGGCACGTCACCAACAGGAGGCGCGGTATGGACCGCACCACCCCGCACGACCACCCGGACGCCGGCGGGAACGCCCTCGTCCAGCCCTCCCCCGCCGCCCAGCCGACCGACGGCCAGCCCCTGTACTGGCGGATCGCCAGGCGGCTGCTCCGCGAACTCGACGACGGCGTCATCCCGCCGGGCGAACGCCTCCCGGGCGAACGCCAGCTGGCCGACCACTTCGGCGTCAGCCGGGAGACCGTGCGGCAGGCGCTGGGGGTACTGCGCCGGCACGGTCTGGTCGCCACCGACCGACGCGGCAGCCACGCCGCCCTGCCCGGGCCGTCCGGTCAGGCGTCCGCCCCGGTCTTCCCGGTAGGTGCCCGCACCGCGCACCCGGGGGCCTTCGACCGGTCCACCGTCACCTGGCAGGAACCGCCGCCGGGGCACGCCGAGGCGCTCGGCCTCGCCCCGCACCGGCCCACCCTGGTCCACCGCTACGAGTCCACCACCGCCGACGGCCGGCACCGGCGTACGGCCGTCACGTCCTTCTCGGCCGTGGCGCTCTCCGAGGTGGCGGAGCTGGCACGTTACCGGGACCGCGCCGACGGGACCTGCTCCGCGGAGTTGCGCCGGGTCTACGACTGGATGCGCCGGGCCGGACTGACGCTGCATCACCGGGACGCGATCGCCGGCCTCGACGACGCGTTCTCGATGCGGGTGACGCGGCGCGTGCACGACCAGTACGCACGACCGCTGGAGATCACCGACCTGGTGGTGGACATCAGGCGGGACCCGCTGGTCTACGAGTTCGTCCTGCCCTCCGCGTCC
>NZ_JBJZOJ010000070.1:0-39564 GCF_047200655.1 Streptomyces sp. MS06 | reverse complement strand
GCTGTCTCGCGGCTTTCCTCCGGGCGCTTCCCTTCGGTGTCTCCGACTCTATCAGATCTTTCCGATCCGATTTCCTCGGTGCTTTCCAGGTTCCCGCTCTCGCGTTTCCCTTTCCGGCGCTTCCGACTTTATCAGAGATTCTCAGTCGGATTTTCCACCCCGCAGAGAAAGCACTCCGATGCATGAGGCAGCGGGGTTCCCGATGAGGTGGAGCCGTAAACGTACTGGAGCGGGGCGCCACGATGCAAATCGAGGCGCCCCGCTCCGGTTGCGCGCGGGCTGTGGTCGCCCGGGGCGTCAGACCTCGACGACCACGGGAAGGATCATCGGCCTGCGGCGATAGGTGTCGGAGACCCATTTACCCAGGGTGCGGCGGACCAGCTGCTGGAGCTGGTGCGGCTCGACCACGCCGTCCTGCGCGGAGCGCTCCAGTACCTCGGCGATCTTCGGAATCACGTCGACGAAGGCCGAGTCGTCGATACCGGATCCCCGCGCGTGGACGTGCGGACCACCCGTGATCTTGCCCGTGGAGGAGTCCACCACAACGAAGACGGAGATGATGCCCTCCTCTCCCAGGATCCTGCGGTCCTTCAGGGCCGGCTCACCCACGTCGCCCACGGAGAGTCCGTCGACGTACACGTATCCCGCCTGGACCTTGCCGGAGATCTTCGCCTTGCCCTGGACGAGGTCCACGCTGACGCCGTCCTCGGCGATGACGATGCGGTCGTGCGGGATGCCGGTGAGGGCGCCCAGTTCCGCGTTGGCCCGCAGGTGGCGCCACTCTCCGTGGACCGGCATCAGGTTCTTCGGGCGGCAGATGTTGTAGAAGTACAGCAGCTCGCCCGCCGACGCGTGGCCGGACACGTGGACCTTGGCGTTGCCCTTGTGGACGACGTTGGCACCCCAGCGGGTCAGTCCGTTGATCACCCGGTAGACCGCGTTCTCGTTGCCCGGGATCAGGGACGACGCGAGGATCACCGTGTCGCCCTCGACGATGCGGATCTGGTGATCGCGGTTGGCCATGCGGGACAGGGCGGCCATCGGTTCGCCCTGGGAGCCCGTGCAGACGAGCACCACCTCGCTGTCGGGGAGGTCGTCGAGTGTCTTGACGTCGACGACCAGCCCCGGGGGCACCTTCAGGTAGCCCAGGTCCCGGGCGATCCCCATGTTGCGGACCATCGAGCGCCCGACGAACGCCACCCGGCGTCCGTACTCGTGCGCGGCGTCGAGGATCTGCTGGATGCGGTGCACGTGGCTGGCGAAGCTCGCCACGATGATGCGCTTGCGGGCGCCCGCGAACACCTGGCGCAGCACGTTGGAGATGTCGCGCTCGTGCGGGGTGAAACCGGGTACCTCGGCGTTGGTGGAGTCGGCCAGCAGGAGGTCGATGCCCTCCTCGCTGAGCCGGGCGAACGCGTGGAGGTCCGTGAGGCGGCTGTCCAGCGGAAGCTGGTCCATCTTGAAGTCGCCGGTGTGGACGACCATGCCGGCGGGTGTGCGGATGGCCACCGCCAGGGCGTCCGGAATCGAGTGGTTGACGGCGATGAACTCGCAGTCGAAGGGACCGACGCGTTCGCGGTTGCCCTCCGCGACTTCAAGGGTGTACGGACGGATGCGGTGCTCCTGGAGCTTGGCCTCGATCAGTGCGAGGGTCAGCTTGGAGCCGATCAACGGGATGTCCGGCTTCTCCCGCAGGAGGAAGGGGACCCCGCCGATGTGGTCTTCGTGCCCGTGGGTGAGGACGATGCCCTCGATGTCGTCGAGGCGGTCACGGACGGACGAGAAGTCCGGCAGGATGAGGTCGATTCCGGGCTGCTCCTCCTCGGGGAAGAGCACTCCGCAGTCGACGATCAGCAAGCGGCCGCCGTACTCGAAGACCGTCATGTTCCGACCGATCTCGCCGAGGCCACCGAGTGGCGTGACCCGCAGGCCACCCTCGGGAAGTGACGGAGGCGGGCCCAGTTCAGGGTGCGGATGACTCAAAAGACTCTCCTCACCATGCGCGCCACGCGCCGTTCGGGCACGTGGCGCACATGACGTTCGTGCAGAAGCAGTTGTTGTTGTGGGGTGCGGGCCCGACGGCCCGCCTGTTCAGTTGTGAAGTCTCGTGGCGCGCCACGGCGCGCGAAGTCCGTGCTAGAGCTGTACCCCGCCCGCGGCAAGATCGATCTTGAGCTGTTCGATCTCCTCGGGCATGAGGCCGCACATGGGCGGGCGCAGTGGTCCGGCGGGCAGGCCCTGGAGGGTGAGCGCGGCCTTGGTGGTCATCACGCCCTGGGTCCGGAACATGCCGGTGTAGACCGGCAGCAGCTTCTGGTGGATCTCGGTGGCCTTCTGCACGTCACCGGAGACATGGGCTTCGACCAGGGAGCGCAGGTCCGGGGTGACGAGGTGGCCGACGACCGACACGAAGCCGACGGCGCCCACCGACAGCAGCGGCAGGTTCAGCATGTCGTCGCCGGAGTACCAGGCGAGGCCGGAGCGGGCGATCGCCCAGCTCGCTCGGCCCAGGTCGCCCTTGGCGTCCTTGTTCGCGACGATGCGCGGGTGTTCGGCGAGTCGGACGAGCGTCTCGGTGGTGATCGGCACACCGCTGCGACCGGGAATGTCGTACAGCATGACCGGCAGCTCCGCGGCGTCGGCGACGGCCGTGAAGTGCCGGTACAGGCCCTCCTGAGGGGGCTTGTTGTAGTAGGGCGTGACCACCAGCAGGCCGTGCGCTCCGGCGCTCTCGGCCGCGCGGGCCAGCTCGATGCTGTGCCGGGTGTCGTTGGTGCCGACGCCGGCCACGACGTGGGCGCGGTCGCCGACCGCCTCCAGGACCGCTCGTACGAGATCCGTTTTCTCCGCGTCGCTGGTGGTCGGGGACTCGCCGGTGGTGCCGTTGACGATCAGGCCGTCGTTGCCTGCGTCCACCAGGTGGCTGGCGAGCCGCTGTGCGCCGTCGAGATCGAGTGCGCCGTCCGCCGTGAAAGGCGTGACCATGGCGGTGAGGACCCGCCCGAAGGGGGTCTGCGGAGTGGAGGTCGGAGCCATGGGTAACACGCTACTCGTTGCTCACGGCGAGGTCTGCCCTCGGGGGTTGCGGGAAAATCCGGACAAAGGCGGAGCCCGGCACTGCCTGCTCGGGGGTTCAGGCAGTGCCGGGTCCGTTTGATCAGGCTAGATGAACTTCTCCAAATGCCGCAATACGGACACTTCGCACGGCGGATACGTACATCTGTGCCTCAGGTGGAACGCGGGTGCGTCACGGAGCCACGCGTCCGTTCGCGTTGAACGCGGCGTGCGTGAGCGGCATCAGCCCGGCCCATTCGGCCTCCATCCGCTCGCCGACCATCTCGATCTCCCGCTGCGGGAACGAGGGCACCTTGGCGAGCTCGTGCTGGGTGCGCAGGCCGAGGAAGTGCATCAGGGAGCGGGCGTTGCAGGTGGCGTACATGGAGGAGAAGAGGCCAACGGGGAGGACCGCGCGGGCCACCTCCCGCGCGACGCCGGCAGCGAGCATCTCGTGGTACGCCTCGTACGCCCGGCGGTAGGAGTCCTCCATGACGCGGCCGACCAGCTCCTGCTGGGCCCGGGTGCCCTCGACGAACCGGTACTTGCCCGGTCGGCCCTCCTGGACCAGTTTGCGGGAGGCGTCGGGCACGTAGAAGACGGGCTGGAGCTCGCGGTAGCGGCCGCTCTCCTCGTTGTACGACCACCCCACGCGATGCCGCATGAACTCGCGGAACACGAAGATCGGCGCGCTGATGAAGAAGGTCATCGAGTTGTGCTCGAAGGGGCTGCCGTGCCGG
Organism: Streptomyces sp. MS06; assembly: GCF_047200655.1. Lineage (NCBI taxonomy): Bacteria > Bacillati > Actinomycetota > Actinomycetes > Kitasatosporales > Streptomycetaceae > Streptomyces > Streptomyces sp. MS06. The sequence continues at coordinate 35,770 of NZ_JBJZOJ010000070.1, read as the reverse complement.
TCCCGCATCAGGTAGTTGATGAGGCCCCTGGAGCGCTCCGGGTCCTTGTCGAGCTCCGCCAGGGACTGCTCGCCCCTGGTGGAGACACGGGCGGCGAAGAGTACGTCGGCGTCCGACGCGGTGTGCTTGACCAGCTCGACGGTGACATCGCTGCGGAAGTCCGGCTTGAGTTCGTCGGCGGGGGTGTCGGTCACGGCGGAGCGGGTCCTTCCCATCACATCTGCGGTCGCGTCTGCGGTTCGCGCCCACTGTACGGGGCGCTCGCCGGGGCCCGGACGGCGGCTTGCCACCACTCTTTTCCGGACATGGGCACCTATGGCGGCGCTCGTTCGTCTGTACTACCGAGACCGTTCCGTACCACCGGGACCGTTCCACCCCACACCCGGAAGGGAGTCGATCCCCGTGTTCCGTCGGCGCGAGACCGAGCCCCCCGCTCCGCTTCCCGAAGCGGAGGAATTCCCCTGGCCCCAGGGGTTCCCCGCGGCCCAGGGGTTCCCGGGCGAGATGCCGCGACCGCCTCGCGAGCGGGCCTCGGCCGGGCGGATAGCCGGGCGCTGGCTGCTGGGACTGACCATCGTCTCGGCCCTGGCGGGCTCACTGGTCCTCGGCATGCCGGCGCTGTCCGTCGACCACTCCTCCGGCACGCCTCATCAGTCCCAGGCGAACCAGACGTCCCGGGGACGATGACGCCGCTCCCGGACCCCGGGACGCCACCCCCGCAGCCACCCGAAGGTGGCCAGTGCAGGCCGGGCCGGATAGCCTCACCGGGCACAGCTCATGCCCGGACCGAGTGAGGACCAGCCGTGCCCCTGCCCTTCCTGACGGCCGACCGCGCTATCGACGCCGCCGCGGACTCCGCGCTGCCCCATGACGACCGCGACCGCTGGCGGCGCCCGTACCGGCCGGGCCCGTGGCGGGTGGGGACGGCGGCACTGTCCCTGCTGCTGGCCTCGTTCGTGCTGTTCGCGGCCGTCGCCATCGCGCTGGCGGACTCCGCCGGCGGGGCGGGTGCCGTCTTCCTCTTCGCGGCGGTGGTCATCGCCTGCGCTCTGCGGCTGCTGCGCATGGGGGTGTGGGTGAGCGCCCGGGGCCTGCGCCAGGTCGGCTTCTTCGTCACCCGCACGGTGCCGTGGCAGCGGGTGGTCCACGTCCGTACGGTGCAGCAGCCGGTGCGCTGGCTGGGACTGCCGCGCACGGTCCAGGGACAGGCGCTGGTGCTGGCCCGCAAGGACCGTTCGGCGCAGGACGCAGCTCCCCTGCTCACCAGTCACAACGCGGATTTCCTGGCCCGCACGGAGGCCTTCGACCGGGCGGCCGACGCGGTCGAGGCCTGGGCCGGCGAGTACCGCAGAGGCTGAACCGCGTCGGCGCGGACCGCGTCCCCGCCCGTTCCGCCCCCGGCGAGCCATGACGGCAGCCGGCCACCCGGTTCTCCCCACGGGTCCGTCGGCGGGATGTTCCCTCACGGATCCGGTCCGGCGGTGAGGCGGAAGCCGCGGGCGTGTCCGTTCGTCCGGGGCAGACGGTTCGGCCCGCGCCGGAATCCGGCCCGCGAAGGATCAGGCACGCTGGAGATGAGGCACACGGGGCCTGGGCGGAAGGGGTGGGGTGATCGGTCCCGTTCCCTGCCAGTGGGCCGGCCCCGGGTCCGGTGGGAGCCCGGTCGTACCGGAGCCCGAGTGGGGTGCAGGGGCCCGAGCAGGGTGCAGAAGCCGGCGGGTCAGGCGGGTTCGATGCGCCTGCCGTCGTGCAGGGCGATCGCCCGCTGCATCGCCTTGCGGGCGCGCGGGGTGTCCCGGGCGTCGTGGTAGGCGACGGCAAGGCGGAACCAGCTGCGCCAGTCGTCGGGGGCCGCCTCCGTCTCGGCCTTGCGCCTGGCGAAGACCAGGTCGGCGGACTGCCGGTCGACCCGTCCGCTCGGCAGGCGCCGGAGTTCGTCCACGGGCAGCCCGCCCTCGGCGTCGAGCTCCGCGGCGAGGGCGTTGGCCCTGCGGACGAACTGGGTGTTCTTCCACAGGAACCACAGGCCGATGACCGGCAGGATCAGCACCGACACACCGAAGGTGACGGTGATCAGCGTGCCGGACTGGATGAGCATGACGCCGCGGCTGCCGACCAGGGCGAAGTAGAAGACCAGGACGGCAGCGGTGACGATGTAGGAGATCTTCGCGCGCATGATGCAGGGCCCTCGGGTCAGCCCAGGTCCAGGAAGTGTTCCAGGCCGAAGGTCAGGCCGGGAGCGTTCACCACCCGCCGGACGCCCAGCAGGATGCCCGGCATGAAGCTGCTGTGGTGCAGCGAGTCGTGGCGGATGGTCAGCGTCTCCCCCTCGCCGCCCAGCAGCACCTCCTGGTGGGCCAGGAGGCCGCGCAGGCGCACCGCGTGCACCGGAACCCCGTCGACGTTCGCTCCGCGCGCGCCGTCCAGCGCGGTGACCGTGGCGTCCGGGGCGGGCGGCGAGCCCGCCCTGGCCCGCGCCTCGGCGATGAGCTGCGCCGTGCGGGTGGCGGTGCCGGACGGTGCGTCCGCCTTGTTCGGGTGGTGCAGTTCGACGACCTCCACGGACTCGAACCAGGGAGCGGCGATCTGGGCGAACTTCATGGTCAGCACGGCGCCGATGGAGAAGTTCGGCGCGATGAGCACTCCCGTCCCCGGGGAGCCGTCCAGCCGTCCGGTCAGGTGCGCCAGGCGCTCCTCCGTCCATCCGGTCGTCCCGACGACGGCGTGGATGCCGTGGCGCACGCAGAAGTCGAGGTTGTCCATGACCGAATCGGGGGTGGTGAGCTCGACGGCCACCTGGGCGCCGGCCGCGGTCAGCGCGTCCAGCGCGTCACCCCGGCCGAGTGCGGCGACCAGTTCCATGTCCTCCGCGGCCTCGACCGCTCGTACCGCCTCGGAGCCGATCCGGCCCTTGGCGCCGAGGACCGCCACGCGCAGCTTGCTCATCTTCTGGGTTCCTTACCGGGGTGTGCCGGGTGGGTGGGTGGGTCAGGCGACGGCTTCGTCGAGTCGGGACGCCTGCTTGCCGTTCAGCGGGCCGATGACCGACAGGGAAGGGCGCCGTCCCAGGATGTCCCGGGCGACGGAGCGGACGTCGTCGGGGGTCACCGCCGCTATCCGGGCCAGCATGTCGTCCACGGACATCTGCTCGCCCCAGCACAGCTCGCTCTTGCCGATGCGGTTCATGAGCGCGCCGGTGTCCTCCAGGCCGAGGACGGTGGAACCCCGAAGCTGACCGACGGCCCGGTCGATCTCATCGTCGGGCAGTCCGTGCTCGGCGACCCGGTCCAGTTCGTCCCGGCAGATCTTGAGCACGTCGTGCACCTGGCCGGGGCGGCAGCCGGCGTACACACCGAACAGGCCGCAGTCGGCGAACCCGGAGGTGTACGAGTACACGCTGTAGGCCAGGCCGCGCTTCTCCCGGACCTCCTGGAAGAGCCTCGAGGACATGCCGCCGCCGAGGGCGGTGTTCAGCACCCCGAGGGCCCAGCGGCGGTCGTCTGTGCGGGCCAGGCCGGGCATGCCCAGCACGACGTGCGCCTGCTCGGTCCTGCGGTCGAGCAGTTCCACGCGGCCGGCGGTGCGCAGGGCACGCCGTCCGCCTCGCGGGGCGACCGGTGCGGCGTCGCCGGTGAGTGTGCCGGCCTTCTCGAAGGCGGCGCGCACCTGTCGTACGACCTTGCCGTGGTCGATGTTCCCGGCGCAGGCGACCACGAGGTGGGTGGGGTCGTAGTGCCTGCGGTAGAAGCGGCGGATGCGGTCGGCGGTGAGGGCGTTGACCGTGTCGACGGTGCCCAGCACCGGGCGGCCGAGGGGGTTGTCCCCGAACATGGTGTGCGCGAACAGGTCGTGCACGCAGTCACCGGGGTCGTCCTCGGTCATCGCGATCTCCTCGAGGATCGCGCCGCGCTCCACGTCCACGTCCTCCTCCCGGATCAGGGAGCCGGTCAGCATGTCGCAGACGACGTCGATGGCGAGCGGGAGGTCGGTGTCGAGCACCCGCGCGTAGTAGCACGTGTACTCCTTGGCGGTGAACGCGTTCATCTCGCCGCCGACGGCGTCCACGGCGGCGGAGATGTCGAGCGCCGACCGGCGCCCGGTGCCCTTGAAGAGCAAGTGCTCCAGGTAGTGGGTGGCGCCGTTCAGGGACGGCGTCTCGTCGCGCGAACCGACGTGCGCCCAGATACCGAAGGTGGCCGAGCGCACGGAGGGCAGGGTCTCGGTGACGACACGGAGTCCGCCCGGCAGGGTGGTCCTGCGGACGGTGCCGATGCCGTTCGTTCCCTTGATGAGCGTTTGGGTACGGGCGACGGCCCGCGCCTCCGGGGAGGTGCGGGCCGTCGCCCTGAAGCCGCGGGACGTCACTTCTCGGCGTCGTCCTTCTTCGTCTCGTCGGACTCCTCGCCCTCGATCACGGGGACGAGGGAGAGCTTGCCGCGGGAGTCGATCTCGGCGATCTCGACCTGGACCTTCTGGCCCACTCCGAGGACGTCCTCGACGTTCTCCACGCGCTTGCCGCCGGCCAACTTGCGGATCTGCGAGATGTGCAGCAGACCGTCCTTGCCCGGCAGCAGCGAGACGAACGCACCGAACGTGGTCGTCTTCACGACCGTGCCCAGGTAGCGCTCGCCGACCTCCGGCATGGTCGGGTTGGCGATGCCGTTGATCGTGGTGCGGGCGGCCTCGGCGGCGGGCCCGTCGGCGGCACCGATGTAGATCGTGCCGTCGTCCTCGATGGTGATCTCGGCGCCGGTGTCCTCCTGGATCTGGTTGATCATCTTGCCCTTCGGGCCGATGACCTCACCGATCTTGTCCACGGGGATCTTGACGGTGATGATCCGCGGGGCGTTCGGGGACATCTCGTCCGGCGTGTCGATCGCTTCCATCATCACGTCGAGGATGTGGAGGCGGGCGTCGCGGGCCTGCTTGAGGGCCGCGGCCAGGACGGAGGCCGGGATGCCGTCAAGCTTGGTGTCGAGCTGGAGGGCGGTCACGAACTCCTTGGTGCCGGCGACCTTGAAGTCCATGTCGCCGAACGCGTCCTCCGCGCCCAGGATGTCGGTGAGGGTGACGTAGTGCGTCTCACCCTCGATCTCCTGGGAGATCAGACCCATGGCGATGCCGGCGACCGGGGCCTTCAGCGGCACACCGGCGTTGAGCAGGGACATGGTGGAGGCGCAGACCGAGCCCATGGACGTCGAGCCGTTGGAGCCGAGGGCCTCGGACACCTGGCGGATCGCGTAGGGGAACTCCTCGCGGGTCGGCAGGACCGGGACCAGGGCGCGCTCGGCGAGGGCGCCGTGGCCGATCTCGCGGCGCTTGGGGGAGCCGACGCGACCGGTCTCGCCGGTGGAGTACGGCGGGAAGTTGTAGTTGTGCATGTAGCGCTTGCGGGTCACCGGCGAGAGGGTGTCCAGCTGCTGCTCCATGCGGAGCATGTTGAGGGTTGTGACGCCCAGGATCTGGGTCTCACCGCGCTCGAACAGGGCCGAACCGTGCACCCGCGGGATGGCCTCGACCTCGGCGGCCAGGGTGCGGATGTCCGTCACCCCGCGGCCGTCGATGCGCTTCTTCTCCTTGATGACGCGCTCGCGGACCAGGGTCTTGGTCAGGGAGCGGTAGGCGGCGGAGATCTCCTTCTCGCGGCCCTCGAACTCCGGCAGGAGCTTCTCGGCGGCGAGCGCCTTGACGCGGTCCAGCTCGGTCTCGCGCTCCTGCTTGCCCGCGATGGTGAGGGCCTGGGCCAGCTCCGGCCGGACGGCGGCGGTCAGCGCCTCCAGCACGTCGTCCTGGTAGTCCAGGAAGATCGGGAACTCGCCGGTCGGCTTGGCGGCCTTGGCGGCGAGGTCCGACTGGGCCTTGCACAGAACCTTGATGAACGGCTTCGCGGCCTCCAGGCCGGCGGCGACGATCTCCTCGGTCGGCGCCTCGACACCGCTCTCGACCAGCTTGATGGTCTTCTCGGTGGCCTCGGCCTCGACCATCATGATCGCCACGTCGCCGTCCTCGAGGGCGCGGCCCGCGACGACCATGTCGAAGACGGCGTCCTCAAGCTCGGCGTGCGTCGGGAAGGCGACCCACTGGCCGCGGATCAGCGCGACGCGGACGCCGCCGATCGGGCCGGAGAAGGGCAGACCGGCCAGCTGCGTGGACGCGGACGCGGCGTTGATCGCCACGACGTCGTACAGGTGGTCGGGGTTGAGCGCCATGACGGTGCAGACGACCTGGATCTCGTTGCGCAGGCCCTTCTTGAAGGACGGGCGCAGCGGGCGGTCGATGAGCCGGCAGGTGAGGATCGCGTCCTCGGAGGGGCGGCCCTCACGGCGGAAGAAGCTGCCGGGGATCTTGCCGGCGGCGTACATCCGCTCCTCGACGTCCACCGTCAGGGGGAAGAAGTCGAGCTGGTCCTTGGGCTGCTTGGAGGCGGTGGTGGCCGACAGCACCATGGTGTCGTCGTCCAGGTACGCCACGGCGGAGCCGGCGGCCTGCTTGGCCAGGCGGCCCGTCTCGAAGCGGATGGTGCGGGTGCCGAAGGCGCCGTTGTCGATGACGGCCTCGGCGTAGTGGGTCTCGTTCTCCACTAGCGTTCTCTCCGTTACTTGTCGTCTTTCGTCCCTCCCGGCCCGTGTGGCCGGGGGACGGGGCGGAGAGGCGCTCCGTGCGGTGCGGGCCGGTCTTCGATCGAAGCACCCGGGGCTCGGTTTCCCCCGGGAGCCACTACCGAGGACCGGCGGCGGCGAGGTTGCGCCTCTCCTGATTCAGTTGTGCGTGTCGTCACGCTGAGTCGTGCGTATGCCGTTGTGCTACCACACTACAAAGGGGTGGTGACAGTCCGCACGTACGGCGAAGGGAGCGGTCCCCTGACTTCGGGAACCGCTCCCTCCACAGCGTCCTACCTGGCGCCCGCCGCGCCGCGGCGGATGCCGAGACGCTCGACCAGCACGCGGAAGCGCGCGATGTCCTTCTTGGCGAGGTACTGCAGCAGGCGGCGGCGCTGACCGACCAGGATCAGCAGACCACGACGGGAGTGGTGGTCGTGCTTGTGGGTCTTGAGGTGCTCGGTCAGGTCCGAGATCCTGCGGGAGAGCAGGGCGACCTGGACCTCGGGGGAGCCGGTGTCACCCTCCTTGGTACCGAACTCGGCCATGATCTGCTTCTTCGTAGCGGCGTCGAGCGACACGCGTACTCCTCATAGTTCGTGAGTGCCCACCGAGCGCCCCCGGTCTTCGTCTCGGGGTAGCTTCCGTGACTCGGAAGGCAGGGATCCGTTGAGCGCGGCCACCGGGGCGACGAGGCTCCGGGGGTGCGTACACAAACGGCCGTCACTCAGGGTACCAGCCCGGTGCGGGGAGCCGGACGGGTGGCTCCGGCGCGCTCCGACGATGCCGGGCGGTTCCGTTTCCGCGGCGCCCGCGGCCGACAGGGTGCGGGGCGAGACCGTCCGCCTGCCACCGGGCGCGGCCGTGGCGGTGGTGCCGGATGCCGGACCGGAGCGGGACGCGCCCGCGCCACCGGGCCGGGTGGCGGGCCGCCGGGCTGGGAGCAGCGCCGGCCGGAGGCGGGCCGCCGGGCTGGGAGCAGCGCCGGCCGGGGGCGGGCCGCCGGGGTGGGAAACAACGTCGGCCGGAGGCGGGCCGCCGGGAATGTGGGAGCGGTGCCGGCCGGAGGCGGGTCGGCGCGGGTCCTGCGGGGGAAGCGGCGCCCGGGGTCACCGCCCCCGGTGTTCGGGTTCCGGAACGCAGGTTCGGAATGCTCGTTCCGGAACCCTTCCTGCCCGGTCCTGTCCGAACCCGTCCGCCGAGGCGAATCCCCGATCGGGGCAGAGGCCGGCAAGTAGGGTGGGAGGGCAGCTCGTTGGCACAGACGGAAGGGGCGGAGCCGCCATGGCCGATGCCGAGGACCAGGAACTGAAGGCGCGCAAGGAGCGGGAGCGGGACGAGCTGTACGCGCTCGACATCTCCGGGGTCGAATGGCACTGCGCACCGGGCACCGAGCGGCACGAGGAGCGTGTGGAGATCGCCTACCTTCCCGGCGGGGCCGTGGCCATGCGGTCCTCGCTCGACCCGGACACGGTGCTGCGGTACACGGAGGCGGAGTGGCGGGCCTTCGTGCTGGGCGCGCGCGACGGCGAGTTCGATCTGGAGCCGGCGGAGCACCGGGGCGGGACCCCGGCGGAGTAGGCCGTCCGGCCCCCTTCCCTCAGGTTTCCGGCTGCGCCGTGCTTCCGATGCCGAGAACGAGGTACGTCCAGGCCTTCCCGGAGGCGGGCCCGTCGACCTTCTTCGCGCCGAGGAACAGGCGCCCGTCCTGGACGACGATGTCGTTGTACTCCGTCATCGTCATCTCGTCCGCCTCGGCCGGCAGCCCGAAGTAGAAGTACGGCGTCTCTTTGCCGCTCCGCGGGTCGAGTGCGACGAGCGCGTCGGGCGCGATGCGGTCCTCGCTCACGCTCAGCGCGAGCAGCCGCCCGCCGCTCATCCGCACCGGGTACAGCAGCGCTCCCGGTCCGGAGTCGAACTTCTTCGTGGTGTTGCCGGTCGACAGGTCGAATCCGATGATCCAGTTGGAACCGGGCTTCCCGCCCGCCTCCTTGCTGCGCAGGAAGACCTGTCCGGCCCCCACTGCGATGGTCGGGCAGTCGTCGACGAGGAGGTAGTCCCCCGAGGAGCACTCCCCCGTGTAAGTGCCCTTCTGCAGGCTGACGGTGGCGCGGCGGTGACCGTCCGCGTCGAGGGAGAGCAGGTCGGATATGCCGATCTCGCCGGCCTGGACCGCGAGCACGGCCGGATCGGCGGACGGGATGCTCAGGTCCCGGACGCCCTTGGCGGCGGAGTAGGTCCACAGCACCCGGCCCGTCCCCGGGTCGATGCGGCGCGCCTGGTAGGTGACGCGGTCCAGGGAGTCCACCGGAAGGCTGTCGTCGTCGTTCCAGCACTGCCGTCGGACGATCAGCGCTCCGCCTCCGGCTGCGCCCATGTCCTGGCAGGGGCCGGCCGACGTCGTGCGCCACAGGCGCTCGCCCGAGTCCATGTCGTACGCGTCGGTGCCTCCGCCCCAGGTCACGATCACCGTGCCGTGGGTCAGCGTCACGCTCGGGGGAGCCTGCTCCGCGCCGCTGCGGGCCACACCCCCGGAGTCGCCGAGGGGCGAGGTGGGGAAGTCGCGCTCCCAGATGCTACGGCCGTCGTCGAGGTCGAAGAACACCACGTGGTTGCAGTACGCCCCGCCCCGGTCGTTGGCGCGGAAGAGGACGGCGGTGCGGTTCTCGCCGCTGACATGGCGGGTGTACCCGCAGATCGGTCCGTCGAGGGGCAGTTTCCACTTCTCGTCCCCGGGAGAGGCGTCGGCTCCGACGGGCAGGCCGAGGAGGGTCTTGTTGATGCCCTTGGCGAGGATTCTGTCCGTGGCCCACATGCCGGGCATCTCGTAGTGCTCGCCGCGGCTCAGGTCGTCCACGGAGAACCGGAAGGCCATCCTGCCGTTCGTGCTCGCCGGCTGCTTCTCGACCGTTCGGCGGACGTCGAGGCGGTCCTGGGCGGCGGGCCGCGCCGGGGTGTCGGCGCCGCGGCCGCCACCGCCCCACAGCAGGCTGCCGCCGGTGCCGAGCGCCGCGAGGACGGCGAGCGCGAGCAGGGCCAGCAGGCGGGTACGGCGGCGCCTGGTCCGTACGGCCCCCGCCGACGCGGCGGAGTGGGTGTACGCGGACGGGGGCGGGCCGAAGCTCACGCTGGTGGTTCCTTTCCTGCTGCGGGTCCGAACATTCGTCGGCCGCATGGTGGGTCCAACCGGTCATCGACCGGGCTGTGGGCTTTACGACCGGTCATCGACCGGCCTGTGAGGAGCTCCAACCGGTCATCGACCGGCCGGTGGGCGGTTTCCGCCGACCGGTGACCGGCCAGTGGGTAGTCTCCGCTGACCGGTGACCGGCCGGTGGGCGGTCCAGCCGACCGGTGACCGGCCAGTGGGCGGTCCAGCCGACCATCGACCGGCCGACGACTCATTCCACCGGCCATCAGCCGGCCGGCGTGCGGTTTCCACCCGGTCGTCGGGCGGCCCGGACGGTTTCAGTCGGCCGTCGGGCGGCCGGGGAGGGGGTTCAACTCGTCATCGACCGGGCGGTGGCGTACACGTCGAAGACCGCCAGCGCCAGAGGGACGAGGGTGAGCAGGACGAAGCCCTCGGCGATCTCCGTGAAACGGCCCCAGAACGGGGTGAGGCCGCTGCGTGCGGCGGTCAGGCCGATCGCGGTGACGAGCGCGGACGCAGCGGCGATCGCGGCCGTGAGCCAGATCGTGCGGAGGTCCAGGTCGGCGCGATCTCCCGACAGCGCGTCGTGGACGACCGCGAGCGGCGGGTTGAGCGCGAGGCCGAGACCGAGCAGCACCAGCGCGCCGAGGCCCGCCGCGAGCACGGGCGCCACCTGGGCGGTGTACCTGAAGAGGTGAGCCCGCATCAGCAGGGCCACCCCGACGGCGAGGGCGAGCAGTTGGGCCCAGATGTCGTCGGAGAAGCCGAGGACGGCGCAGGAGCCGACGGCGAGGACGGCGCACCCGCCGACGAGGCCGACGAGGAGTTCATGGCCGCGTCGGGCCTGGGCGGTGACCCGTTCGGTGTCGACCTGCTCCTGAGCGGCAGTGTCGGCACTGCGGCCCCGGCCCCGTTCGGTGTCCGGGGCGTCGAAACCGATCGGCAGCCGGGCGAAGCGCATGGAAAGACCGGGCAGGAAGGCCAGGGCGCCCACCGCGAGGGGGGCGCAGAGGGCGGCGATCTCGGACGGCGACCAGTGCAGGAGGATGCCCGCGAACACCGCGGCCAGGCCCACTCCGGAGGCCGCGACGCAGGCCACGAACGGGCCGTCGCCACCCGGGGAACACAGGGTGAGCAGCAGGGCGGCGACCAGGATCGCCGCGCAGGCCAGCAGGAACTGCAGCTTGCCGATGCCCTGGCCGTCGGCGAGGGGCAGGATGCCGGAGCCGGCCACCCCCACGTTCGGCAGCGCGCCGAGCCCCACGGCGATGCCCGAGGCGCGGTCGTCGTACACGCGGGCCCGCACGCAGGCGAAGGCGACCAGCAGGCACCCGGCGACCGCGGCGAGGACACCGGGCAGGGAGTGCATGTCGTGGCCCGGGTCTCCCGTCCAGGCGACGAAGGCCAGCAGAGCGGGCAGTACTCCCCCGCCGACGAGGCCCGCCGCCCGGGTCAGGTCGCCGTGCCAGAGGGCGTTGTCCCGGGTCACGGCTGAGGCGACGGCCTCGGACACGTCGTCGAAGACGGCCGGGGGCAGCGACTCCGCGAAGGGCCTCAGGGTGAGGAGTTCGCCGTCGAGAATGCGTTGGGCGGCGAAGGAACGGGAGCTGTCGAGGACGGTGCCGTCCCGGCGTACGAGGTGGTAGCCGACCGGGCCGCCCTCGGTGGGGCTCTGCCGGGAGAGGCGGAGGATCTCCGGGTAGACGTCGGCGACCGGGATGTCGTCGGGCAGCGCCACGTCGATCCGGCTGTCGGGCGCGACGATCGTGACCCGGCAGAACCCGAGCCCGGAGACCGCCCCGGACTCGGCTGCCGTGCCGGCCCCTCCTCCAGTGACCGCCGCGGAGGCCGTCGTGCTCACCTGTCCACTCCCCCTCGTGATGGTTCTGCGTGCGTCGCGTGGAACTGCTGTGCCGATCCGCCGGCGCCCCGCGGGCCGACTACCGACGGTGGAGCGGGGGCGACGGGCAGGTGCCGTGCTGCCGTCGCCGGGCGGCCGGCCCGCGCGGTCGGGGCGGATCGCCCCAGCAGATCCATCAGCTCGACTCGCGTGTGCTCACGCGAACATCCGGCACCCTACGCCACCGCGCACCGCGCGAAGTCAGTAGGATCGCGCGGCGGGCTGCGTCCGCCTGACACGGGGCGGCGGACGGACTCTACGGCCCGGCAAGGGGAATTGGGGACCAGTGAGCCACACCGTCGTGAAGCGCCCGACGCGGGTGCTGCCGTCCGAAGTGCCCACGGACGAGATCGTCCTGCAGCCGCCGCCCGAACTGCCGCGGGGGCCTCAGGAGAGCGTGCTGATGCAGTTGCTCCCCACGCTCGGCATGGGCGGCTCGGTGGTCTTCTTCTTCACCAGCGGACAGCCCTTCATGAAAATCATGGGCATGGTCATGATCGCCTCGACGGTGTCCATGTCGATCGCGATGGTGATCCGCTTCCGACGCGGCTCCCAGGGCCAAATCGCCGACATGCGCCGCGACTACCTGGGCTACCTCGCCCAGACCCGGCGTACCGCGGTGGAGACCGCCACGGCCCAGCGGGACGCGCAGTACTTCCTGCACCCCTCCCCGGAGCAACTGTGGGCGCTGGTGGCCGAGGGCAGCCGGGTATGGGAACGGCGGCCCGGCGACGAGGACTTCGCCCAGGTCCGCGTCGGGCTCGGCCCGCAGTCGCTCGCCACACCGCTAGCGGCGCCGGAGACCGGGCCGGTCGAACAGCTGGAGCCCCTGACGGCGGGCGCCATGCAGCGGTTCCTCTCCGTCCACGGCACGGTGGACGCACTGCCGATGGCGGTCTCCCTGCGCGCCTTCTACCACGTCACCCTCAGCGGTGACGCGCAGTGCGTGCGCTCCTCCGCACGCGCGATGACGGCTTCGCTGGCCTCGCTGCACTCGCCGGAGGACCTCGTCGTCGTGGTGGCCGCCGGCCGGGAGTCACTGCCGCACTGGGAGTGGGCCAAGTGGCTGCCGCACGCGCAGGCGCCCGGGGAGGCGGACGGCGCCGGCAGCCGCCGGCTCATCGGCGGCGACACCCGCGAGCTGGAGGACCGGATCGCCTCCCGGCTGGCCGAGCGTCCGCGCTTCCACCCGAACGCGCCGCAGCTTCCGGACAAGCCCCACATCGTCGTCGTACTGGACGGCGTCTCCCTGACGCCCGACTCGGTGCTCGCCAACCCGGAGGGCCTGCAGGGCGTGACGATCCTGGAGATCCTGCCGGGCGACCCGGCCGGGTCCGGCGGCGACCTCTCCGTCGTCGTGCAGCCCGACGCGCTGTACCTGGAGTCGGTCGACGGGGAGGTCTACGAAGGGGCCCCCGACAGCCTGTCCTACGAGTCCGCCGACGCCCTCGCCCGGCAACTGGCCCCGCTGCGCACCGCCTCGGGCGGTGAGGACGACCAGCCCCTCCTCGCCAACCTGGAGTTCACCGACCTGCTGAACCTCGGCGACGCCTCGTCCGTCGACACCGCGCGCACCTGGCGGCCGCGTTCGCTGGCCGAACGGCTGCGGGTGCCCATCGGCGTCGGCGAGGACGGCCGCCCCGTGATGCTGGACCTCAAGGAGGCGGCGCAGGAGGGCATGGGCCCGCACGGCCTGTGCGTGGGCGCCACCGGTTCCGGCAAGTCGGAACTGCTGCGCACCCTGGTCCTCGGGCTCGCCGTGACGCACTCCTCCGAGACGCTGAACTTCGTCCTCGCCGACTTCAAGGGCGGCGCCACCTTCGCCGGCATGGCGCAGATGCCGCACGTGGCGGCCGTCATCACCAACCTCGCCGACGACCTCACGCTGGTCGACCGCATGGGGGACTCCATCCGCGGCGAGCTCAACCGCCGGCAGGAGATGCTGCGCGACGCGGGCAACTACGCCAACGTCCACGACTACGAGAAGGCGCGAGCGGCGGGGGCCGCCCTGCAGCCGATCCCCTCGCTGGTCCTGGTGATCGACGAGTTCAGCGAACTGCTGACGGCGAAGCCGGACTTCATCGACATGTTCGTGCAGATCGGCCGCATCGGACGCTCACTCGGCGTGCACCTGCTGCTGGCCTCGCAGCGGCTGGAGGAGGGGCGCCTGCGGGGCCTGGAGACCTACCTGTCGTACCGCATCGGCCTGCGGACCTTCTCGGCCGCGGAGTCCCGCGCCGCGCTGGGCGTGCCCGACGCCTACCAGTTGCCGAACGTGCCCGGTTCCGGATTCCTGAAGTACGGCACGGACGAGATGGTGAGGTTCAAGGCCGCATACGTCTCCGGCGTCCACCGGTCCGGGCGGCAGCACGCGGCGCTGGGCGGCGGCGCCCAGCCCGTCGACCGCCGTCCGGTCCTGTTCACCGCGGCCGAGGTCCCGGTGCGGTACGCGCCGGTACCCCGGCAGCACCGGGCGGGAGAGCCGGAAGCGGAGGAGGCCCTCGCCGACACCGTCCTGGACGTGATCGTGCGCCGGCTGGAGGCCCAGGGACCGGCCGCGCACCAGGTGTGGCTGCCGCCGCTGGACAGCCCCCCGTCGCTGGACGGCCTGCTGCCCGGACTCGGCGCGGTCCAGGGCCGCGGACTCACCCAGCCGGGCTACGAGGGGGCCGGACGCCTCGTCGTCCCCGTCGGCATCGTCGACAAACCCTACGAGCAGCGCCGCGACCCGCTCCGGGTCGACTTCTCCGGCGCCGCGGGCCACATGCAGATCATCGGCGGCCCCCAGTCCGGGAAGTCGACGCTGCTGCGCGCCCTCATCTCCTCCTTCGCGCTGACCCACACACCCCACGAGGTCCAGTTCTACGGTCTCGACTTCGGCGGCGGCGGCATGGCGGCCGTCGCCGGGCTCCCGCACGTCGGCGGGGTGGCCTCGCGGCTGGACCCGGAGCGCGTACGGCGTACCGTCGCCGAGGTGTACGGCGTGCTGACCCGGAGGGAGGAGTACTTCCGCTCGACAGGTATCTCCTCGATCGCCGACTTCCGGACCCGGCGTGCCAGGGGGGAGATCCCGGTCACCGACCAGCCCTGGGGCGACGTCTTCCTCGTGATCGACGGCTGGGGCAACTTCCGCGCCGACTACGAGGCACTCGACGCGATCGTCCTGGAGATCGCGGCACGCGGCCTGGGCTACGGGGTGCACCTGGTCCTCACCGCGTCCCGCTCGATGGAGGTCCGCTCCAACCTCAAGGACCACCTGATGAACCGGCTGGAACTGCGGCTCGGTGACACGATGGACTCCGAACTCGACCGCAAGGTCGCCGCGAACGTCCCGGCGGGCGTGCCCGGCCGCGGCCAGACCCCGCAGAAACTGCACTTCATGGCTGCCGTGCCGCGCATCGACGGTCTCGCCTCGGACACCGATCTCGCCGACGCCACCCGGGCACTGGCGGCCGAGGTGTCCCGTCACTGGCAGGCGCCGGGCGCTCCCGAGGTCCGGCTCCTGCCGCGCGAGTTCCCGGCGGCTCAACTGCCCCCGGGCAACCGCCTACCGCAGCGCGGCATCGCCTTCGCCCTCGACGAGGACAACCTCGAGCCGGTCTTCGTGGACTTCGACCAGGACCCGTTCTTCCTCGTCTTCGGTGAGAGCGAGTCCGGCAAGTCCAACCTGCTGCGCCTGCTGATCAAACAGCTCGCGGAGCGCTACCCGGGCGACGAGTGCAAGCTGTTCGTGGTGGACAACAGGAGGGCCCTGCTGGACGCGACGCCGCCCTCCCACCTGGCCGAGTACATTCCCATGTCCAACGCCATGGAACACCACATGTCCGCCCTCGCCGACCTGATGCAGCGGCGGACGCCCACCGCGGACGTGACGGCACAGCAGTTGCGGGACCGGAGCTGGTGGCAGGGGCCCACGGTCTTCGTCGTCATCGACGACTACGACCTGGTGTCGACGTCGAGCGGCAACCCGTTGGCGGGGCTGACGGAGCTGCTGCCGTTCTCCCGGGACGTGGGCGTGCGGTTCATCATCGCGCGGTCGACGGCGGGAGCGGGACGGGCGTCCTACGAGCCGTTCATGCAGCGGATGAAGGAACTCGGCGCGCAGGGCGTAGTCCTTGCGGGTGATCCGTCAGAGGGCGATCTGCTCGGCCGGGTGCGTCCCCGGCCCATGCCACCGGGGCGCGGGGTCTTCGTCTCGCGGCGGAGGGGCACGCCGCTGGTGCAGACCGCGTTGCTGCCGGAGGACGTGAGCTGAGAACGTACTGCGCGGGCGGACGGCGAGGCCCCTCTGCGCGAACCCCCTCCGGGAGGGAGGGGAACTCCTGAACGTGCCCGCCGCGGATCGCGTCCCGTGCGACGAGGCGGAGCGCCGACACCGACGCCCGGCCGGACGGGGGTCCGCGGAAACCGGCCTTCCCCGGTTCGACCCGAACTGCCGATGACACCGGCACTGAGCGGTTCCGTCCGCCGGGCGTGACCCGCCGTGCTCGAGGAAGGGGTCCACGCGTGGCGTCGTGGGACGAGTGGGAACAGCTGAAGGCGCAGGCGGTCCCGGACCGGGGGCGCTCCACGCACATGCGGTTGAACCAGGTCGACGGCGGTGGCGGCCACACCGCGGCCCCCGGCGCCTACGGCGATCTGAAGGTCGGCCACAGCGACCTGGCGAACATCGGCAAGAACGCCTTCGACCTGTACAACGACCTGTGGGACAAGGGGCGCCGGGCCGTACCGACCAGCGAGACCGCCGCCGGCACCCTGTCGACGGACGGCTTCGCCCTCGGTGACGCCCTCCAGCACGTGGCCCGCCGCTGGGACGAGCAGCTGTCCTCTCTCAGAGACGCCTGTGCGCACATCTCGAACCACATGACCGTCACGAAGAAGCTGCACGCGGACGACGACCACTACGTCCGGCGCCGGATGAGCAGCATCGACCTGCTCGACGCCGGCTTCGACGAGCGGGCCGGTGCCCCGGGCGCCAGGAACCCCGTCTACGGCGACTCCAGCGACTCCGGCGACTCCGGCGACTCCGGTGACTCCGGCGACTCCGGTGACTCCGGTGGCGAGAAGGGCAGGCGCTGATGGACCTGGATGCCCTCCGGTTCGCCGACTTCGGCCGACTCGACACGGCCGTCGACGACTGGTCGACGATGGTCCTCGACCTGGAAACGCTCAAGGAGGACGCCGGCGAAGGCCTGCGCGGCGCGGCGGACAAGGCCGACTGGGCCGGATACAACGCCACCGTGACGAAGGAGTTCATCGGCAAGACGGCCGGCGAGGTCGCCGACGCCCACGCCCAGGCGACGTCGATCCGGAACATCCTGCGGGACACCCGGAACGAGCTGAAGGTCTATCAGAAGAAGCTCCAGAAAGCCCTCGACCTGGGGCTGGAGAAGAACCTCACGGTGGTGTCCACCGGGGACGGCGGATTCACCGTCACCATGAACGTCCACCCCGACCGCGCCGCCCACGGCACGACCGTGCCCGAGCACGACGAGGGTGACGTCACCGCCCTGCGCGACGAGGTGCAGAAGATCCTCGACGGGGCGACGGAGAGCGACAGCTCCGCCGGAACCGTCCTGACGGCCCTCGCGGACCAGAGCGCGGTCGGATTCTCCGACGCCGCCTACCAGGACAGGGACTCCGCCGACACGGCGATCAAGAAGGCCGACGAACTGGCCGCGCTCGCCGGGAAGGCCCCCGACGACCTCACGCTCGAGGAGTTCGACCGGCTCAACGCCGGTCTCGCGAAGTACCGCGGGGACCGGCTGTTCACCGAACGGTTCGCGACCGACCTGGGCCCGCGGAGGACCCTCGAGTTCTGGAGCGGGATCACCGACCCCCGAACCGGTTCGGGGAGGTTCCGTGACCGTCTCGACCAGTTCGACGACCTGCAGAGGAACCTCGGCCTCACCCTCGCCGGCGCCTCACGGAGCGACTCCGCCGCGATGACCGACTGGAAGAACGACGTGATCGCCCTCGGCGAGAGGCGCATCGGCAGCCCCGGCGGCCCCACCGGCTTCCAGGTCATGAGCAACCTCATGCGGGTCGGCGACTACGACGACTTCTTCATGAACGAGTACGGCACCGCGCTCATGGCGAACGAGCGCAAGCTGACCGACAACGGTGAGCACCCGAACCTCGTCTGGCGCGTGGGCGTCGCCGGGGGCACCATGCAGTACCTCAACCGCATCGGCGACGACAGCGGGGCCGACGCGCTCACGGGCTATCTCAAAGGGCTGTCCAACAGCCCGGACGCCGCCACCGCCTTCTTCAACGAGCAGTACCTGCCGAAGGACGACGACCACAAGTCGGCCGTCTCGAACTTCGACTACCTCTTCAAGGACCGCGACTGGCCCGCGGAACGGAACCTTCACGGGGACGAACTGCACACCGGCCAGAACAACCTGGCCCTCGCCCTGGAAGCGGCCACCACGGGCCACCCCGCCGGCGAACTGCCCACGGCTGACACTCCAGCGCACAACGAGGAGCAAGCGAAACTCTTCGAGAGTCTCGTCACCTCGATCTCGGACGACACGGGGCATCTCACGGACCGCGGATACATGTCCGATAGTATCGGGCAGATCACCGCAGAATACCTACCCGATATCAATCGGGCGATGACGGACGACTCCGACGAAGACACGAACCGACTGTTCCCTGTAGCGGGTTCCTCGGCCACGCTTAATCACCGAGATGTCACAGCCTTCCTTGTCGCCGTCGGGCAGAATCCCGAAGGCTATGCGGCTGTCGAAGTGGCCAACAAGCAGTACATGGCCAACTTGATGGACTACCACATGAACCCCGACCTGCCTGCTGGCGAGCGATACTCCGACGACACTCAATTCGCCGTCGAACAACTGGCCCACGGATCCGGAGAGATTTCAGGCACACTTGCCATCGGACGCCAAGAGGCGGTCGCCGGCCCCGCCAACCAGAAGGACGGCTCCTATGACCACGCGATTTCCCAATGGAAGAACGCCATCTCCGGCAGTATCGGTACGGGGATCGGCGTCGGCACGTCGTTCATTGCCACGCCCATGGGCGGCGCCGTAGCGGGTGGGGTGGCAGGCACCGTCAGCAGCATGGTCCTCGAGGACTTGTTCCAGGGGGTCGAAGGCCACGCGAAGGATGACGCCGGCCACGAAATGGCCAAGCGGTGGGAACAGGGCCTCGATGAGAACGCCTCTTACACGGAGAGGGCAGCAGAACTCGCCACCAAAGCACATCATCGCACCGATCTGCAGAAAATCGACATGGATGAGAAGGCTCGGGTAGCGGCGCAGGACGGTTTCAGGGCCGCAGGTACTGACGCGGAGTACATGGCCCCGCATCTCAAGACCGAGATCTGACGTTCTACGTGGCGAGAGGAAGTCACGATGTTCCGCATCCGACCTGAGCGACCGACACGCACGACCCCCTATACCCGTTCACTGGCAGTTGGACTGGTGGGGATACTCGCGGTGACTGCATGTTCAAGCGGAAATGAGACGCGGAGGAATTATGTGGCTCCCGACTCGCTGTGCGGCATCTCCATCGAATCCGGCCTTCTGGACGATTTTCTCCCGGGAGGCGACTCCCTAAAAGTGGCGAAATCATCCCCCAACGGAGGGACTGAACGCTGCGATGTGCTCGTCGACAAAGATTTGACGGTCCGCTTTACAAACGCATGGTGGGGCGACGGAGATGACGCGCATCACGTCGCTGCAGCGTACGCCAAGATGGAGAACGGCAAATTAACTCAAGACGAGCGTTACGTCTACTCGGGCAGGGGGGCGGTCGGCAAGACCGACAAGAATTGCAAATCACCGGAACACCCCGACCAAGACCTCTATGCCATCGTGCAGGTCTTCACAGCCGATCACTCCGACTCCGACGCGATGAAACAACTCATCACAACTTACACTTCGGCTGTCAATCACTCGGCCGAATGTAAATGATTACCACAGAAATCACTTGCCGACACACCTTCGGCCTGAACGGGGCACCCGCAGCAAGACTCTGCCAGAACGGCCGGGAGGTGCCGGAGAAATCTCGCTGAGACAGCAATCCGTGGCATGGACCTCAAGCAGACCGGCCAGCGAGCGACGGCGCAGGGTGGGCACCTCCCGTGCGTGCCCACCCTGTATCGCTGAAGAACGGCGCTGCACTACATGAAGTAGCTGGCGCCCTTCAGGTCGCCGCCTCGGTAGTCGCCACCCGCGGTGTGCACGCGCTGCGAGATCTGCACCAGTGCCGCGTGGATACCGCGGGCGTGGCGGTCCCACTCCGCGGACTTCTTCTGGAACTCCTCGTAAGCTTTGCCAGCCCAGCCGGCGGACGAGTTGAGCACGGCCTGCTTCAGCGCCTCGAGGTCTTCCTCGAGCTTCTTGGCCTGGTCACCGAGTTCGGTGGCAAGCGCGTCCATGGTGCTGTACGAGACGGCGAGGTCGTCGTAGTGGGCTCCGGACATCGTTCCCTCGTTTCCTTGAAGATTTCAGCCGGACCGAGCAGTCAGTCCGGGCGACGGCGCGCGGCTCGATGCCGCCGACGGCACGTCAGTAGCTGTTGAGCGCCGAGGTCTTTCCGCCCAGGTCGTCGACCGAGATCTTGTTCATGCCGGCTTCGATCTGGTCTTCGAGGTTGCGCTTGTCTGTCTTGTTCAGGTGGATGCCCTCGAGGAAATCGTCGAGCATCTTGCCGATCGCGACCATGTGGCCGTTGATCTCCGTCTGCTTCGTGTTGAACGCGTTGGCGCCCTGACCGGTCCAGGCCTTCTCGATCATGTCGATCGTGCCCTGGAGCTTGGCCAGTGACTGACGGATGTTGTCGTAGCGATCGACGATCTCCGTCTGGAGCTTGTGTACATGACTTTCATCAAGCTTGCGGTCGACCATGTGAGGCACTCCCTTTCCTGAGAGCTCTGGTTGTTCTCCGCGCGTCCTGAAGAGGTGCGCGGGCTACTCGCCGTGCCTGCGCGTTGGCGTTGTCGACCGGTGGCAGGACGGACGTGTGAGGCTGGGGGGTCGGCAGTACTTGGGTGGGGGCCGTGGGTGGTGGTGGTTACGTTCCTCGGCGTGAGCGGACCAGCGCGAAGACAACACCCCCGACTGTCAGGATGGCCGCGGCGGCTCCCAGGGCCACCCAGATGGTGGTGCTACTCGACGACGACTCGGAGGACGGGCCCGCGGCATCGTCAGACGCGCCCGACTCGTTGGCCCCCGGGGCGGGGGGCGGTGCGGACGGGGTGGGCGAGGCCGCGTCTGTGACGCCTGCGGCGTTCTCCTTCGCCAGCGGGTCGACAGCGGCTGCGCCGGGATCGAATCCGCTGTTCTCCAGCACCTTGCGGGGGCGGATCAGGCCGTACCCGAGATACGTGCTCGGGTCATTCTTCGGCCAGTCGCGTCCAGCGGTGTCGATCAGACTGGCGAGGACCTGATTGGCAGTCCACTTCGGGTGTGCGGACCAGATGAGGGCGGCGGATGCGGACGTGATGGCGGTTGCCTGACTGGTGCCCTGACTCTTGCAGTATGAGCGGAACGTGTTGTCGCACCAGGTGGGAACATCGAGACCGGGTGAGGCCAGATCGACGTAGTTGCCGTGGTCAGAGAATTCTGCGGCAGTTCCATTCTCATCAGTCGCGGCGACACCAACGACGTAGGGATACGCAGCCGGATAGCCGATAACGCGGTCCTTCTCACCACCATTCCCGACAGCCGCGAACATCAGTTTCCCCTTGGACTGAGCGTACTTGATAGCCGCCGCTTCTTCCGGATCATCGCCCGGACTACCGAAGGACATGCTGATGATCTCGGCATCACTTTCAGCAGCAGCCCTGATCGCCTCTGCTGAACTCGAAGTCTTTTCCCTCTCCACCTTGTTCTTGAGATCGTCGGTCACGATGCGGTAAGGAATGATCTTGGCACCCGGAGCGAGACCCTTCAGGCCATGACCAGCGCCAGTACCCGCCACCAGTTCCGCCATCGACGTGCCGTGGCCGGTGTAGTCATGCGTGGCGCCGTAAGCAACCGCTTTTGGGATATCGTTAGTGAGCACCTGCCCTTTTAGTGACGGGGTGTCAGGGTTCACGCCCGAGTCGATCACGGCGACCTTGATTCCCTCACCCGTACTAACTTTCCACATCTGCTCGGCCCTCATTGCCGACAGATACCATTGCTCGGGCTGCTCGTCCGCGGCTGCAGCACTTGGAGCCAGGTTCATCGCGAAGATAATCAAGGCACCCAGGGCGGAGCAAACGGAAGTGGTCCGCCGCGCCGCGGAGAAAACCCTCCCGCTCTGTGGGCTGATGATTGTCATCATGCCTCTGTTCATCCTCGCTCTTATCCGATCAGTCGGTTTTTGACGACTCGTCGCGCTTTTCATCGCGACGCGAACGCCTACCATCGGTGTCCTGCTTCCGGTTGCCGCCTCGCGCCGCCCCGCCCCTGCCGGCTACTTGACCTGCGTGGGTCTCGGAGTTCGAGTGTCGGCCCCTCGGCGCACCAACCACGCCACGCTTACCGGGCTTCTCCCCAGAAGGTCGATCGGTGGTGGCGCTTTCGCCTCCGATCACCGGGCCACGTGGCACCCGCGAACCCTTGGCGGTATCCGCCTCGTTGACGGGCTTGCCCCCTACAACACCCCTGGCAGTATTTGCCGAGCCGGTTCGCCCGCTGTTGGTCACACCCTGTGCACCGACAGGGCCGCGGGGGGCTCTTTGATTGCTTGGCGACTCCACCGGCCTCGGCATTCCACCGACCACTCCCCGCCTTGTAGCGCCAGGCAAGCGGCTGGTCCCACGAGTGGCCGCAGCCGCACGCCCCTGTGCTGCTGTGCCTGCGGCGCCTGTCCGCCCCGTTTGAGGTCGGCCTGTCACGCCGTCAGCTCGCCCCTGTGTCGGAGGTGCTTCCTTGGCTGCGGGAACTCCACCACCCAAGAATGCACGTCGGGGCTGCCCTAGTGCGGACGATGCTCCCGAAACAGGGATGAATCCCGCAGGGGCGCTGACTACCGGATGGGATCCGGGGTTCATAGCTGGCGATGGTGCGAGAGGTGTAGCACCCAGGTTCTCCTGAGCCGGCAATGCCCCTACGCTGTCGACCTTTGTTCCCACATTCTCATTCGACCTCACGATGGAGCCGTCCGGTTCCCGAGTTGGGGCCAGCGAGCGGTCGACAAGCGCACCGGCGGGCCCAGCACTCGCAGAGTGCTGCGCCACAGGTCCCGAGCCGGTTCCAACAACGCCGAGGGTGGACTGCCGTTCTCTCGGCAACTCCGCCTTCCTGAGATCCGCAGGCTCCGGCACGCCCACGTCCGGCATTTTGGGGAAGACCGGCTCTTCGGCCTTCTGCATCATGCCGCCGGACACCGTGTAGAACGAGGCCAGCCGGTACATCTGGTTGATGGCTTCCTGGCGGTCCTGCTCCGCTTTCACGGCGGCCGTGTAGTCGGCGTTGCTGTCGACCCGCTGCACCTCGGGGATGTCGTCGATCGTCTTGGGATCGGTGCGGGTGTCGCGCGACGGCATGGACTTGCGGACGGAGGCCAGTCCGGCGCTGGCGGCCATGACCTGCGTGCCCACCGTGTCGGCGTAGCCGGCGAGGTCGCGGGCCGTGGTGACGAGGTCCGTGCCCCAGCCGTAGAAGGCGCTGTGGGCGTCGCCCTCCCAGTCGACACCGCCGAGGTTGCGGGAGAGTTCGTCGGCTGCCTCGTTTATCGCGTCCCGCGCGTCGGCGAGGCCCATGCCTGCGGACTCCACCAGTTCGTGGTTGGCGGACTCGACGATGTCGATCATCTCGTTGAGGCGGTATCCCTCGAAGCTGGTCCTGCCGAAGTGAACGCCCCGGCCCGCGGCGAACGGGTTGATCACCTTGGTGGCGACCATGACCGCGTCCACGGTGCCGTTCTGCTGCGCGGCTTCCTGGTGCTCCGTGTCGTGGGGGGCGGACTCGTGGAGGTCCGGTTTCTTCTTGTCGCCGCTCATCAGTACCCCGCGTCGGTGTGGTCGGCGTGGTTGCTGCGCTTGATCTGTTCGTGCAGCATCTCGTCGCGTGCCTGGTTGACCTCGGTGCGGATCTCGTGGAACCGGTAGCGGAGGTCGTCCTCGAGGTTGTCGAAGGTGACGTCCACTCCGTGCACGGCGATCTGCATGGCCTCCAGTTGGAGACCCAGCGTCCGGGACAGCGTGGTGATGCGCTCGTGGACGCGCCGGTACTCCAGATGCAGACTGGCGGCCTCGGGGAAGTCGCCGGTGCCGAACGCGGCCGTCGACAGGTCGTGGGCCGCGATCTTCGCTGCTCCGCCCGGCGATCCCTCCAAGGTGGTGAGCAGGTCGTCCACCCGCTTCTTGAACGTGGACAGTGCCATCAGGCCGCGCCGCATGTCGGCTGCGCCCCCGACCATGTCTGCAGGAAGCACGAAGCATTCCCTCCCCGTTGTCGTTGCCTGTCTCGGGCGGCCAAGGCGTCGACCGCTCAAGCGTTCATGACTGCAACGTGACCACTGTAGTGACTCGCTGTCACCTGCCCAACTGCCTTACGCCACAGCTGTGCTACGGCCGATCGTAACTTTTCCGGATCCTCGCCCCGGAGGGGCCCGGCCCTGGTTCACAGCTCAACCAATCGGCGGCCGTCGGCGGTGCGGCCGATCGCCCTCCGGGCTCAACCGCTCCGGGCTGCCCTCCGCGCTCTGCGGCGTGCGTCCCGGATGGCCACACCGGCGCCGCTGATTCCGGCGACCAGCACCGCCGCGGCGACGGCCGCGTACGTGGCGAGGCGGGCGTTGCGTTCGTCGGCTGTCTCGCCGGTGCGGAACGCGGCGGCGACGGGTGCCTCCGCCCGGCTGAGGCCGTCCTGCGGGGCGGGGGACTCGATCGGGTGGTCGTCCTCTGTCAGGGCGCGGACGGGGTCGACCACGCCCCAGCCGACCAGCCGGTCATGGCCGGCGATCGTACGCTCGGCGGTCTGCTCGATCTGGGCGACGACCTCGCGCGCGGTCCAGTCGGGGTGCTTGCCTTTGATCAGCGCGGCGACGCCCGCCACGTAAGGGGCCGAGAAGCTCGTGCCGTTGTCGGAGCAGTGGCCGCCTTTGGGGACCGTGGAGACGATGTCGACGCCGGGCGCGGCCACCCCGACGAAGTCGCCCGACTGGGAGAACGGGGCGCGTTCGTTGCTGCGGTCGGAGGCGGCGACCGCGAGCACGCCGTCGTAGGAGGCGGGGTAGGTCTTCTTGACGTTGCCGCCCAGGCCGTCGTTCCCCGCCGAGGCGACGACGACGATCTTCCGTTGCAGTGCCTCGTCGATGGCGGCTTCCAGGTCGGAGGACGGCTTCACCGCGTTCGAGGTGTCCTGGGAGATGTTGATGACGTCGGCCCGGGCACGGACGGCGTAGCGGACGGCGTCGGCGAGGGTGCCGGCGGTGCCGTGGCCCTCGGCGTCGTTCTGCTGGATCGGGATGATCGTGGCCGCGGGGGCCAGGCCGACGAACCCGGTTCCCTTCAGCGGTCGTGCCGCGATGATGCCGGCCACCCTGGTGCCGTGCCCGACGGTGTCGTCCGTGCCGTGTTCGTTGCCGCGGTCGACGGGGTCGCCGTTGTCGTCCTTGAGGTTCTTGGGCAGGAGGTTCCGTCCGCTTCCCACGTCCACCGCATGCGCGAGCTGCGGGTTGCGCACGTCCACGCCCGTGTCGATGACCGCTACCCGCACGCCCTTGCCCCGGGACTGGCGCCACACCTCGTCCAGCAGGACGCGCTGGAGCGCCCAGGGGCGTCCCGGGTACAGCCCGTTGGGGAAGGTGCACTGGTCCGAGTAGGGCAGTTCGCCCGCGGCCGTCGCCGGGGGCGCGAGGAGCGTGGCCGTGGTCAGCAGGGCCGCCGTGGCCGTCAGCGCCGTGCGCAGCACCGTCGTCCCTCCTCTCAGGAGCCCTGCGGCTGGCGTGCCGCGGCCGTCGACAGGCGGGGGCCGGTGGGCAGGAACTCCGACCAGGCGGCGGGTACGGGCGCCGGGTCGACGTCCTTGTAGCCGAGCAGCGTCTGGGCTTGGCGCGCCTCCTGCCGGCGTTGCTCGCGTTGCTTGGCTGTCATGCCGATGCCCGCGTCGTCCGTGGCGCTGTCCGCGTTGGACTGCAGGACGTACCGGAGTCCCGTGTCGGTGACGAGGAAGACCGGTCCGACCTTGGTGGCCTTGCCCTGGAACTGGCGGTAGAGCTGTCCGGAGCCGGGTGTGACGTAGGCGCTGGAGGATCCGGTGGGCAGCTTCGCGGGGAAGTCCGTGCCGGCCCAGGTCGACAGGGTCGTGGCGCCGGAGCCGGCGTCGACGCTGCGCAGCACGCTGCAGATCGTGCTGCGGCTTCCGACGGCCGCCGACGCCTCGTTGACGGGGACCGGATGCCCGGTCGGCCACCGGCGGTCGTTGCCGAAGGGCCGGCCCGGCACGATGGCGCCGGGGCTCATCTCGCGGGCCTGACCGTTCTGCCCGAGCGGCGCGAGGTCCTCGCTGAACAGCAGGAGTTGGGCGACGAACGCCGACACGGGGGCCACCCGGCCGGGCAGCACCACGTAGTACTGCTCCTTGTTGTTGTCGAAGGCCTTGAGCACCATGCCGATCCTGTTGGTGCGGGCGTCGAGCTGGCCGGGCGCTCCGGCGGGATCCCCGGGTTTTCCGGGGATCTGCGGGAACGTGACGGGGTCCCCCGGATGGAGGGTCGCCAGCCATTCCCCGGTCACCTGCTCGGGCTTGCGGCCGGAGCCGACGAGGGCGCGCAGCAGCAGTTCGTCGTTCTTGTCCACCGGGTACACCGTGCCCGCGGCGTCCACCACGTAGTGCCGTCCGTCGCGGTCGGCGACGTAGAGCAGCTGACCGCCGGTCAGCCTGGACTTCCCCTCGGTCCGGTCCCGGTCGCGGGTGGCCAGCACCAGGGCGGCCTTCTGGACGGAGCCGCCGCTGCCGCTCGGGCGCTCGCAGACCGCCCAGCGCTTGGCGGCCCGGGCCTCGGAAGCGGAGGGCAGCCGGTCCGGGGCGTACGGGATGCCGATGGTCACCCCGTGCGGAATCCTGCCGCTGTCGAGGACGGACTCCGCGACGGTGACGACCTGTCCCTCTCCGGCTTCCAGCAGCAGTTTCGCGGAGGCCATGTTGAGGACCGGGTGCAGTTGGGCCTCGCCGTCGGTCTTCAGGACGACGTAGCGGGTGGTGGAGTCGCTGGCGACGATCACCTTGGCGTTGGGCGTGTCCCATCCTTTGGGCGCCGTGGGTTTGAACATGCCCCAGGCCCCGAAGACGGCCATGATCACCACTCCGACGAGGACGCTGGGGAGCACCGCGCGCAGCGGACGCGGCGCGCCCTCCTCCGAGCCGTCGGGCGAGGACTGGACGAAGGCCGCGAGCATGCGGCGCTTCGCGAAGGTGTACGCGTTCAGTTGATCGCGCCGAGATGCCATCTATGCCTGTCTTTCCCCGTGTTCCGGCTGGCTTGCGCTCGGGCGGCGCCGTCCCGCGCCCCCGGTGTCAGACCGGCCCCCTACTATGCCTGGTATCCGCTGAGGCCGGCGGAGCGGGTACGGTGCTCAGGCCGTCAAGGGCCCTGTGTGGTGTGCGGTTCCGGCGAGTTGTGGAAAAACGGGGGTATGGAGTGATGGCTACGGGAACGCGTGCGCGGCCCCGCGGCCGCTCGCAGGCAGGGGACGGCGTGCCTCCCCGCTCGCGGTCGGCCCACCGGCCGGCGGTGCCGGACGTGTCGCCTCGGGGGACCGGCGCCCTCCATCTCAGATCACGTTCGGGGCCGGGCGGGCCGTTCCGGCTGCAACGCCTGGTGTGGCTGGAGAGCGCGGCCGCGGTCCTGCTGGTCGGCTGGGTGATCTCGCCCCTGGCTCTGGTGCCGGCGGCCGTTGTCGCAGCCGCCGTCGCCGTGCTCTCGTTCGCCCGTCGCCGCGGCCGTTCCCTGCCCGAGTGGCTGGCCACGGTAAGGGCGTTGAAGGCACGCCGTCGGCAGGCCGCGGCCACCGGGGTCCCGGCCGGTACGGAACCGGCGCTCGCGCCGGTCGTCGAGTGCGACGCACGTCTGAGGACGTACGCATACGGAAGCCGTGACCGTCGGCCCGTCGGGATCATCGGGGACGGTACGTTCGTCAGCGCGGTGCTCCAGGTCGAGGCGGACGCCACCGCGTTGCGGGCGGAGCGGAGCCGGCAGCCGCTGCCGCTGCGTCTGGTGCGGGACGCGATGGAGGTGGACGGGATACGGCTGGAGTCGGCGCAGGTGGTGCTGCACACCCAGCCGGCGCCGGCGATCCACCTGCCGCAGCAGTCCGTGGCGGTGACGAACTACGCGCCGTTGCAGGAGCAGACCGGTGCCCCGGCGGTGCGTATCACCTGGATCGCGCTGAAGCTGGATCCGGAGCTGTGCCCGGAGGCGGTCGCCGCGCGCGGAGGCGGGCTCGTCGGAGCTCAGAAGTGCGTGGTGCGCGCGGCCCGCCACCTGGCGAGCCGTCTGGCCGGAGCCGGTTTCCGGGCGACGGTACTGGACGAGGACGAGCTGATCAGTGCTCTGGCCACGTCGGCCTGCGCCAACCCGCTGGTCACGGCGGAGGCCGGGCGGAGCGAGCAGCGCGAGCGGCGGACGGAGGAGTCCAGCCGGAGTTGGCGCTGCGACAACCGCAGGCACACCACGTACTGGGTGCGGCGGTGGCCGCAGTTGGGGGGTGGCGGTGGTCTGTCGTTGCCGCAGTTCGTGGCCCGGGTGACCGCCGTTCCCACGCTGGCCACCACCTTCAGCGTGACGCTGCGCGGCGGGGTGGGGCAGGAGGCGTCGCTGTGCGGGCATCTGCGGGTGACCGGGCGCGGCGAGGAGGAGTTGGTCGCCGCTCGGCACGCCCTGGAGAGCGTGGCACGGCAGACGGGTGCGGGGCTGTCCCGGCTGGACCGGGAGCAACTGCCCGGCATGCTGGCCACCCTGCCGTTGGGAGGTACCCGATGACGGTTCGCGCGGCGGAGACGGCCGGCGGCGCGGCTCACGCACCCGGTGTCGTCCCGGCCCGCCGGCCGGCCCCGGTCGAGCCGGTGCGGCGTCTGCTGCGCGGCGGCTCCGGGCTGTTCGGCCCCCGGCACGGGCGGCATGCCCTGACCGCGGAGCAGTTGGACTCCCTGGCGCTTCCCATCGGGGACGACGGTGTCGTCGCCGGAGTGGACGCCGAGGGCCAGCCCGCCGTGCTGGGGCTCAACCGGCCGACGCCGTACGACGTCGTCCTCATCGGAGGGCTGTGGACCGCCCAGGTCCTCGCCCTGCGGGCGGCGGCGACCGGGGCGCGGGTGGCGGTCGAGACCGGCCGGGCGCAGGCCTGGATGCAGATGGTGCACGCCATGGGAGGCGGTCAGAACGGCCTGGCCGTCTACGAGGTGGGGCGCGTTCCGCCGCTGGGCGCCTCGGCGGGCGCGCCGGTGCTGGTGGTCCGGGACTGCGGCATGCGCCCTCCGCGGGGACGGGTCGTGGCCCGCCCCTGGCAGTCGGTGCTGACGCTGCTGCCGTATCTCAGTCCGGTGGCTCCCCGGCTTCTGCGGCAGGCCCGGCTTGCGGGCATCCAGCGCGTCTCCCCTGACGAGGCTGCGGTTCTGGGCCGCACGATGGCCCTGACCCGCACCGAGGTGGAGAGTCTGCCCGCACTCCCCGACGGTGTGACTCTCTGGTGCACGGAGCGCGACCGGCAGTACGTGATGACGCAGGCCACCGATCCGGAGGTCGGGCTGCTGGGTATGGCACGCCGGATGGACTGACGGGACGGACGGACCGAGCAGTCGGACCGCGAGCGCGGCCGATGGACCGGTTCAACTTCGCCCGTTTTTGCGATATATGCGGTGCCGGCGCACGTAATCCCGTTTTGTGGAGGTGCTGTTCGGCCTCGCACGGTGGCGTGACCCGTCGTGTTTCGGTGCGGCCGCGGAGCGCGAGTGCAGCGGGGGCCCGTTGTGGCGCCTCGGTTGGGCACGAAGGTGCGGACGGGCCTGCCGGGCGCCCGCTTCTGATGATTAGGCTGGGACGGGGCACGTCGCGCGTCACCCCGAGCGAGTGGTGCGCGCTCCGCCGGGGCGGGGCTCCGACAACGGGTTCGCGAGGCCCGAGGAGGCGCCCGACGGGCGGACCGCACGACAGGACGGGTCGGGGGCCCCGGCACGAACACGAGGGTCTTCGACCGCACCAGGAGGAACTGTGAACAGCGATCGGGACGGGATGCGCACGGGCTGGGACTCACCCGGTGACGACCAGTCCGACGCCGAGTCCGCCATCGAGACGACGGGCGAGTTCACGATCGACTACGCGCCCCCTGCCTGGTACACGCAGAACGCCTCGGGCGGAAACTCGGGCGACGGCGCCGGCGACGGCGCTGCCGAAACGGCCGACGGAGCCGATCCGGCAGCGGAGGTACCGCCGAACCCGACGGCGCCGCCGCCCGCGCCGGGGCCGGCGGCCCCGCCGTCCGCTCCACCGGTCGGCCCGCCGGTGGCGGTGCCCGGACTGCCGCCCGGCAGTGGTTTCCAGCCGGCCTGGAACGCCGCTCCGCCCGTCGCACCACCGCCTTCGGCCGCTCCCTCGCCGCAGGCGCCCGTACCGCAGGCGCAGGATGCCGAGATGCCGATGCCGCCGTCGCCGTACGCCGCGGCGACGCCGCCGCAGCCCCCGCAGCCCCCGTCGCCCCGGACGCCGGGTCCGCAGGCACCCCCCGCAGCCGCGCCCGTTCCGCCGGCGCCCCCGGTGCCGGGCGGGCCGGCCGCACCGCAGGTCCCGGACCGGGGCGGCGCCCCGGGCGAGTCGCCTGCCGGCACTCCGGAAGGCGCTGCTCCGCCCGCGCCCACCGCGCCCACCGCGCCCACCGCGCCCACCGCGCCCGCCGCCGCTCCGCCGGCAGCGGAGGGCGAGGACGCGGGCAACGGGGACCTGGTCAGCGGCGCCACCATGCGGATCTCCTCCCATGCGCTGAAGCGACAGATCGCCCACCAGGCGACCGGCACGCCGTCCGACCCGGCGGTCGCCGGTGACGGACGAGCCGGCGCGGAAGGCGACCCGGCTGCGGCTGGTGGCGGCGCCACCGCCGCGGCGGGCGGCTCCGGGGACCCCGCTGCCCCCGAGGCCGGACCGGGTCCGGCCGGCAGCCCTGCCGAGGGCGCCGGGGGCCCGGGGACGGACGGCGAGTCGGGGCAGCCGCCGGCGCCCGCCGCGGACCGTTCCGGCACCGATGCTGCTGTGCCTCAGGAGCCCGAGACTGCTGCCGGTGAGGCACCGGTCGCGTCGCCCGGGCGCGCGGACGACGGCACGGATGGTTCCGAGGCTTCGGGCACTGCGGGCTCCGCGGACAGCCAGGGCGCCGCGGACTCCGCAGCGGAAGCGGAGGGCGTCGACCGCGCCGGTTCCCTGGCCGACGGCGGGGAGACGTCCGACGGCAGGGGCCCGCTCGCGGCCGCGGATGCTTCCGACGGCATCGACGGGACGCCTGCCTCCGAGGCGGCGGCCCCGGTCGGGCAGCCGCAGGACGGCAGGCCGGAGCAGGACTCCGCGACTCCCGTGGGCTCCGAAGGAGCAAGTGAGGTCCCGTCGGCGTGGGCGGCAGCCCCTCCCGCGGGTCCGCCTGGCGGGGTACCGCCGCTGCCTCCCGCCTACCGGCCCGGTGCCCCGGCACCGGCCGCCGAGTGGCCCGCGCAGTCCGCGGCCGCTTCCGGTACGGCTGCACCGCGGTCCGCGGCCGTTCCGGAGCAGTCGACGGGTGCTGAACAGCCCTTCCCGGCGCAGGCACCCCAGCCCGCACCCGCCGCCTGGCACACGCCGGTCGAGTCCGCGCCGCAAGGGCCGGCGGCCACGGAGGCGGTCGGCCATGGATTCCCGCAGACCGGCGGAGAGAGCACCCCGGCACCGGGGCAGTGGGACCAGGGCGGGTACGGCTCGGCCCAGGCCGGTCCCGGCCGGTTCGGTGCGGGGCAGCCGCCGGCCCAAGCGCCGGTCGGTCCGCAGCAGGCGGGTACGGGATACGGCTTCCCGAACCCCGCCCATGCACCCGCCGCTCATGCACCCGCCGCTCCGGGCACGCCTGCCGCTCCCCACGCACCTGCACCCACGGCACCCCCGCCGAACGGACCGGCGGGAGCCGACGGCGCGGGTGCCCCCGGGAGGCCGGGCGCCCCCCACGGTCCTGCCGTTCCCCAGGTGCCCGCACAGCCGGGAGGCTACGGATTCCCGCAGCAGCCGGCGGCAGCGCAGGCCTGGCCGCAGCAGCCCGGCCCGCACGGTGGGCCTCAGACCGGGCCCGGGCCGCACGGTGGGCCTCAGACCGGGCCCGGGCCGCACGGTGGGCCTCAGACCGGGCCGCAGGCGCACACCGGTCGGCCGCCGACGGCTCCCGTGCAGCCTCCCGCGGCACCCGCCCAGCCCGTCGACCCGCGCACCGGTACCGCCTGGCCGCAACCGGTTCAGCACGACCAGCGCCAGCCCACCAATCCCGGTGCGGCGCCCCTCGGTTACACCGCTGCGGTGGAGCTGTCCTCGGACCGGCTGCTCAACAACAAGCGGCAGAAGGCCAAGAGCAGCCGGCCGGCCGGGGGCGGCAGGTTCAAGCTCGGTGGGAAGAGGGAGGAGGCCGAGCGGCAGCGGAAGCTGGAGTTGATCCGCACGCCGGTACTGTCCTGCTACCGCATCGCCGTGATCAGTCTGAAGGGCGGCGTGGGCAAGACGACCACGACGACCGCGCTGGGCGCCACGCTGGCCACCGAGCGCCAGGACAAGATCCTTGCGATCGACGCCAACCCGGATGCCGGCACACTCGGCCGCCGGGTGCGCCGTGAGACCGGCGCCACCATCCGCGACCTCGTCCAGGCGATCCCTTACCTGAACTCGTACATGGACATCCGGCGGTTCACCTCGCAGGCGCCGTCCGGCCTGGAGATCATCGCCAACGACGTCGACCCGGCCGTGTCGACGACCTTCAACGACGAGGACTACCGGCGTGCGATCGACGTGCTGGGCAAGCAGTACCCGGTCATCCTGACCGACTCGGGCACGGGCCTGCTCTACAGCGCCATGCGCGGGGTACTGGACCTGGCCGACCAGCTCATCATCATCTCGACTCCGTCGGTGGACGGCGCGAGCAGCGCCAGTACGACGCTGGACTGGCTGTCCGCACACGGGTACGCCGACCTCGTCTCCCGCTCCATCACCGTCATCTCCGGTGTACGCGAGACGGGCAAGATGATCAAGGTCGAGGACATCGTGACCCACTTCGAGACGCGGTGCCGGGGCGTCATCGTGGTTCCCTTCGACGAGCACCTGTCCGCCGGTGCCGAGGTCGATCTCGACATGATGCGGCCGAAGGTACGGGACGCCTACTTCAACCTCGCGGCCATGGTGGCCGAGGACTTCACGCGCCACCAGCAGGCGCACGGTCTGTGGACCAGCGACGGCAACCCGCCGCCGGTGGCCGCCCCGCCCATGCCGGGCCAGCCCCAGCCGGGCCAGCCCTACCCGGGGCAGCCCTACCCGGGGCAGCCCTACCCGGGGCAGCCCTACCCGGGGCAGCCCGCGTACCCCGGGCAGCAGCACCCTGGCCAGCAGTTGCCCGGGCAGCCGCCGGGCCCGGGCCCGTATCCGCCGCCTGCCGGCGGGCCCCACGGGCAGCCGGGCCACCCCGGGCAGGTGGGGCACCCGGCGCAGCCCGGGCCGCAGTACCCGCAGTCCGCAACCGGACAGCCGGGCCAGCCCGCACAGCCGGGCCAGCCGGCGCAACCAGGCCAGCCGGGGCAACCGGGCCAGCCGGGGCAACCGGGGTATCCGCCGGCCGGGTACGGTTACCCGCAACAACAGCCGCAGCCGCAACCGCAGCCGGGCCCGGAGCAGCCCCCGGCGGCTCCGCCGCAGCAGTAGGCGGGCCCGGGCCGCGACCGGCGGCGGCAGCGCACGCGTGAGGGCGGCCGGTGCCGAGAGCACCGGCCGCCCTGGTGTCGCGGCGTCACCCGGCGGTGGGCTACCGCTCCTCGGTACCGGCGTCCGCCACCAGTTGCCGGCAGCGCTTGACGTCGTCCGCCATCTGAGCCATCAGCCCTTCCAGCGAATCGAACTTCGCCTGGCCGCGGACGAAGTCCAGGAAGTCCACGGCGACATGCAGGCCGTAGAGGTCGAGCCCCACCCGGTCGATGGCGTACGCCTCGACGGTGCGCTCGGTGCCGTCGAACTGAGGGTTGGTACCCACGGAGATCGCGGCCGGCATCGCCTCACCGTCCGCGTGCAGCCAGCCGGCGTAGACGCCGTCGGCCGGTACCGCGGTGTGGGGCAGCGCCTCCACGTTGGCCGTGGGGAAGCCGAGCTCGCGGCCGCGCTGGGCACCTCGGACGACGACGCCCTCGACGCGGTGCGGCCGGCCCAGGATCTCCGCGGCACCGGTCATGTCGCCCTCCGCGACCAGACGCCGGGTCAGGGTCGAGGAGAACGGTTCGCCGCCGCCCGCCGAGCCCGTCAGGTACAGATCCACCACCTCGACGTCGAAGTCGTAGGTCTCGCCCTGCTGGGCGAGGAACTCGACATTCCCGGCGGCCTTGTGGCCGAACCGGAAGTTCGGGCCCTCGACGACCGCCCTGGCGTGGAGCTTGTCGACGAGGACCTTGACGACGAAGTCGGCCGGGGAGAGCTTGGAGAACTCGGTGGTGAAGGGGAGGATCAGCACCGCGTCCACGCCGAGTTCGCCCATCAGCTCGGCGCGGCGGTGGTGCGGGGCGAGCAGCGGGGGGTGGCTGCCGGGGCGCACGACCTCGCTGGGGTGCGGATCGAAGGTGACGACGACGGCGGGCACGTCCAGCTCGCGGGCGCGGTCGACGGCGTGTTTGATGATGAGCTGGTGACCGCGGTGCACGCCGTCGTAGGAGCCGATGGTGACGACGCTGCGCCCCCAGTCCTGGGGGATGTCCTCCAAGCCACGCCAGCGCTGCACTGTGACCGCTCCTCGAACCCTCGTCGAATCCTGTCGAACCGCGTCGCCTGTCGAACCGTTCCGACCGTGTACCGCGTCGGAAGCCGAACGGTATCGGCGCGGACCGTTCACCTCTTATGCGTGTCCAAGGGTGCCATGCCGGGCTCCGGCGGCCCGCATCGGCATGGGGGCTGTGGCAGGGTGCACACCCGGTGTGAGACCGGCGCGGGGCCCGCAACCGGCCCTCCGGTACGGCCCGCGAGCCGGGCACGGGGCCGTGCCGGAGGGGGCGCGCCTGACCGGCTGCGGAAGGGCTGCCGCCACCGGAACACGAGGCGGGCGCGCCCGCAGCAGGTCAGGCGGGCACGCGCATACCCGCCAGGTCCTCCAGCATCCGGCGGGTACCGGGGCCGACCACGGCGGCCCAGTCCTCGGGCGCTTCGGTGAGCAGGGCGGCCATGCGGACGGCGAAGCCCGGAACCCGGCGCCCCAGGTCGACCAGGCTGCGGTCGAGGAGGGCGGCGCCTTCCGGAGTGCGCACCAGCAGCAGTCCGATGCGGTGGACGAGGTCCGGCAGGGCAGGCGAGCCGGAACGGTCGGTGCCGCCCCGGCCGCGGCATCCGTCCGGAACGCAGCGCACCTTCCCGTCGCGGCTTCCGTCGGAGCCGCACCGCACATCGGAGCCGTCCCGACCTCCGGAGCCGCTCCCGACCTCAGAGCCGCAACGTTCGTCCGAGCCGGACCGCTCGTCCGAGCCGCACCTCTCCTCCGAGCCACACCGGCTGTCCGAGTCGCACCGGCTGCAGGTGTCGTCCCGCCAGTCGCCGACGTGCCGCCCGTCGTGGGCGCGGGCCTGCCGCACGGCCGTGAGCAGCAGCGCCCCGAGCACCGCGGGATCGCGCTCGTGGCGGAGCAGGAACTCCCGGAGTTCCCTGCGCAGGGCGCGGGACGCCGGTGTGCCGGCCGGCGCGAGGACCGCGGCGAGCGCCGACCGCACCCGGACGGGCCCCCCGTGGAGCAGGCCCGTCACCAGCGGGTGCAGGAGGGCGCGGGCGGCAGGGCCATGGTCCAGGCGCCGGTCGACGTACGCGGCGAGGCACTCCCCCAGGCTCTCCGGTCGGTGCTGCACGGCTTCGCGGATGATGTCGGCGATGCGCAGGGTCAGGCCCGGCTCCGTCACGTCGGCGAGGGTCCGCAGCGCGGGGGGGGGGGGGGGG
>NZ_JBJZOJ010000069.1:0-40723 GCF_047200655.1 Streptomyces sp. MS06 | reverse complement strand
CGCGGCCAGTTGGAGCACCTGTTGCTGATCGGACGGAAGCGCAACGTCGAGATTCAGGTGATGCCGCTCGACCGTGAGGACAACGCGGGCGTGAACGGGCCGTTCACGGTCGTCACACGCAAGGACGGCAAGAAGTTCGTGTACGCCGAGGCCAGGGGCATCGGTTCTCTGCAGACCGACCCGGAGCAAGGGGTTCTGGCGGCCGCACTCTATGGGATTATCCGATCACAGGCTCTCAGTCCGCGAGAGTCAACGGAGTTCATCGAAAGGTTGCTGGGATCGCCATGAACAACGCTGAGTCCTCGACCGTCGCCTCCGGCCTCGCCTGGTTCAAGAGCAGCTACAGCGGCACCGAGGGCGGCGAATGTGTAGAGGCCGCGGCCGGTTCGGCTGCTGTTCACGTCCGCGACTCGAAGGCCGCCGGTCCCGTGCTCACGGTCTCGCATGAGGCGTGGGCGGGATTCGTCGGGCTCGCCTCGTCGGAGCGGCGCGTCTGACGCTCGTACGGTCATAAAAGCCCTGCCGGTCCGAGTGCCCGGGCGGCAGGGCTCTTCCGCTCCGTCCTGCGGGACCCCGTTCACTGACCGCCCGTTGACGAAGTGTTCCATCTGGCGGAGGACCGGGTCGGTGGCCTGCTTCTGCTGGTCCGGCGGGTAGTTGTCGCGGGCGACCGTTCCGCGGGCACGGAGGGCTTTCCCGCGCAGGCCGGAGGGGAGGCACGACAGCGCCGCACGTGGGGGCGCCGCCGGAACGGGGTCAGGCGGAGGTGACGGGAAGGACGTCCGGGGACAGTGCGGCCGCGCGGGCCGCGGCCGCCGTCATCCGGCGCCGGTGGTGGCGGCGGCACAGCACCTCGTAACCGACCTCGTCCGCGGAGCGGTTGACGTCGCCGACGACGACCTGGGCACCCTCGACGACCATCACGCCGCCCACCGTGCGGGCGTTGTGCGTGGCCCGGGACCCGCACCAGCACAGGGCCTCCACCTGCAGCACCTCCACCCGGTCGGCCAGTTCGACGAGCCGTTGCGAGCCGGGGAACAGCTTGGTCCGGAAGTCCGTGGTGATGCCGAAGGCGTAGACGTCGAGATCCAGGTCGTCGACCACGCGGGCGAGCTGGTCGATCTGCGCGGGGGCCAGGAACTGCGCCTCGTCCGCGATGACGTAGTCCGCCCGGCCGCCCCGGGAGAGGTGGTCGACGAGGTGGCCGTACAGGTCCATGCCGTCCGCGGCCTCCACCGCGTTCGTGACCAGGCCGAGCCGGGAGGACAGCTTGCCCTCGCCCGCGCGGTCGTCCCGGGTGAAGATCACGCCCTGGAGTCCGCGTGCGGACCGGTTGTGCTCGATCTGGAGAGCCAGTGTCGACTTCCCGCAGTCCATGGTTCCGGAGAAGAACACCAGCTCGGGCATGAGGGGGCGGAGGCCTTTCGGGGCGTCGGGGCGTCGTGCCGCGGGTCGGTCGAGGGGTCGGTTGCGGGGAGCGGGGAATCAGGAGCGTACTTCGAGCAGGGGCACCAGCTGCTCGGCGGGGGTCATGGAACCGTGGTTGCCGACCATGGCCGACTCCTTCGGCTCCCGCTGCGAAGCGATGACCAGCACGTCGTCGTGGGCGGCCGCGAGCACGTCGCCGAGGCGGGCGTACACGCGGTCGTCGACGCGCGGGCCGAACCAGCCCGCCTCGATCGCCTCGTCCCGGGAGGCCACCCAGAACTGCTCCCCCAGCACCTCGCGCCAGACGGCGAGCACGTCGCCGGCGGCTCCGGGCCGCGCGTACACATGGCGGGCGCGGCCCTCGCCGCCCAGCAGTGCCACGCCTGCCTGCAGCTCCCAGTCCTCGTCGAAGTCGATGCGGTGCTGCTCGTCGAAGGGGACGTCGATCATGCCGTGGTCGGCGGTGACGTACAGCGCGCTGCGCGGCGGGAGCTGCTCGGCCAGGCGCTGGACCAGCCGGTCGACGTACATCAGCTGTCCGCGCCAGGTGTCCGAGGCGACGCCGTAGCGGTGGCCCGCGCCGTCGAGTTCGGCGTAGTACGTGTAGACCAGGGACCGCTCGCCTGCGGCCAGTTGCTCGGCGGCGAGGTCCATGCGGTCCTCGCCGGTGAGCCGCCCGTGGAACGTCCCCCCACTGAGGGCGACCCTGGTGAGCGGGGTGTTCTCGAAGGTCGGCGAGGACACCTGGGCGGCGTGCACGCCCGCCCGGTCGGCGAGCTCGAAGACCGTCGGGTACGGCTGCCAGGCGTGCGGCTCCGTCCACGGCCGCCAGCGCAGCTGGTTCATCAGCTCGCCGGTGGCGGGATCGCGCACCGTGTAGCCGGGCAGGCCGTGCGCGCCCGGGGGCAGCCCGGTGCCGACGGACGCCAGCGAGGTCGCGGTGGTCGCCGGGTAGCCGGTGGTGAGCGGGCGGCCCGTGGCGCCGCGGGAGGTGGGGAGGAGCGAGGTGAGGAAGGGTGCCTCGTCGGGGTGCTGCCTGAGCTGCTCCCAGCCGAGGCCGTCGACCAGGAACACGCAGTTGCGGTCCGCGGGCGCCAGCTCGGGGAGGGAGGCGACGGTGCCCGGCACTCCCATACCGGCGGCGAGGGTGGGCAGCAGGTCGGCGAGCGAGCCGTCGCCGTACCGGGGTACGGGAGCGGAGGTGATGGCGAGTGGCTCCGGGTGCTGGTCCCAGGCGGTGGGCTGGGCCATCAGTGGGAGACGTCCGCGGTCGCCTCGGAGATGGCCTGCGCGAAGGCGAGGGCCTGGCGGACCGTCTCCGGGCCGTCGCCGGCCTCGCTGACCCGCAGGCTGAGGTCGTCGGCGGTGGAGTTGCCGGTGTAGCCGTGGTCGGCCTCGCAGTTCGGGTCGCCGCAGGCGGCGGGCTCCAGGTCGATGCGGGAGACGGCGCCCCAGCCGATGGTCAGCACGACCTCCCGCGGCAGCGTCCCCGGCGCGTAGGACTCCGGGTTGGCGACCACGCGGCTGATCACCACGGAGGAGATCCGGTCCAGCTTGACCGACTCGGTGGAGGTGGTCGCGTAGGGCGTCGGGGAGGTGCTGTCGGCGGCCTGCTCGTCGGTGTGGCTGACGAGGAAGCGGTGCGCGGTCAGCACCAGCACGGTCACGTGCCTGCGCACCTCGTTCTGGTCGAACGTGGTCTCCTGATGGACCAGGTACGACCGGATGGGCTCGCCGCCCACGGCGGCCTCCACCGCCTCGGCCACGAGGGCCGGGTAGTAGCCGCTGCGCTCGATCGCCGCTCGCAGCCCCTGGGTCGTCGTACTGGTCTTGGCCATGTCCTCCATCCTACGGGGACCCACTGACTGCGAGGCACCGCTCGCGTGCGCCCCGTCGCCGTCGGGCGGGGCTCAGTAGGTGGGCAGGGTCCGCGGGCCGAGATCGTCCCGGGCGGGCGGCGGGGCGAGGCGCACCGTGGCACCCAGGACACTGAGGCCGCGGGGCGCCACGACGACCGGTTCCAGGGTGACCGCGACGACCTCCGGGTGGTCGTCCACCAGCCGGGACACGCGCAGCAGCAGTTCCTCCAGCGCGGGCGTGTCCACGGGGGTGGAGCCGCGCCAGCCGAACAGCAGCGGTGCCGTGCGGACCGACCGCACCAGGGACGTCGCGTCCCGGTCGGTGACCGGGACGAGCCGGTGGGCCATGTCGCCGAGGAGCTGGGAGGCGGCCCCGGCGAGGCCGAAGGACAGCACCGCTCCGGCCGCCGGGTCGATGACCGCGCGGACGACCGTGTCGACACCGCGCGGCGCCATCGTCTGCACGACCGGCCGCAGCTCCTCCGGCCGGCCGAACAGCTCGACCAGCTCGGCGTACGCCCGCCGGAGCTGCTCCTCGTCGGTGAGGTCGAGGCGGACCCCGCCGAGGTCGGCGCGGTGTCTCAGATGCGGGGCGGTGGCCTTGAGGGCCACGGGGTAGCCGAGGGCCCGGGCGGCCCGGGCGGCCTCCTCCGGGGTGGGGGCGGGGACGGCGCGGCGCACGGGGACGCCGTACCGGCTGAGCAGCTCGCAGGTCTCGTCCGTGCCGAGGGTGAGGCCCTGCCCGCGCGCGAGGAGGCCTTCGATGAGCCGCGCGGCGCCCTTCTCGTCGATGTCGTCGTACTCGGGGACCCGCCCCGGCTCGGCGGCCTCCCGGCGCCACCGGGCGTACTGCACGGCCTCGCCGAGTGCGCGGACGGCGCGCTCGGCGGCCGGGTAGGCGGGGATGAGGTGAGCGCCCTCGGGAGCCGCGACGCCCGCGGGCGGCCGTGCGGCCGCGTCGGGGACCCGCACGGCCGCGCCGGTCTGCGGCGCGGTGCTCGCCGCCGCGGACAGCGCCTCGGCCAGCCCGCCCAGTTCGACGTGGACCACCAGGACCGGCTTCGACGGGGTCGCCGCGGCGGCGGAGCGCAGGGCCTCGGCCAGTTCGGCGTCGCCGGTGGAGTCCTCGCCGATCGCCGGGATGGCGGTGACGACGACCGCGTCGCTGGTGTCGTCGGCCAGCGCCCGGGACAGCGCCGCGCGGAAGTCCTCCGCCGACGCCGCCGTGGTCAGGTCGAGCGGGCGGTGGGGGCGCAGTCCGGCGGCGAGGCACTGGTCGTAGGTGAGCACGCCGAGCGACTCGGAGTTGCCCAGGATGGCCACCCGCGGGCCGGCCGGCAGCGGCTGTCGGGCGAGCAGCAGGCCGGTGTCGACGAGTTCCGTGATGGTGTCCACGCGGATGACGCCGGCCTGCCGCAGCAGCGCGGAGACGGTGTCGTGCGGCAGGCGGGTGGCGCGGACGGCGTGCCCCTGCGGTGCGGAGCCGGCGCCCTGCACCACGACGAGCGGTTTGGCGGCGGCGGTGCGCCGGGCCAGGCGGGTGAACTTGCGCGGGTTGCCGAGGGACTCCAGGTACATCAGGACGACGTCGGTGTCCGGGTCGTCGTACCAGTACTGCAGGACGTCGTTTCCGGAGACGTCGGCGCGGTTTCCGGAGGAGACGAAGGTCGAGACGCCGGTGACCCCGGTGACGCCGCCGCCGCGCCGGTGCAGCCGGGACAGCAGGGCGATGCCGATGGCGCCGGACTGGGCGAACAGGCCGATCCGGCCGGGGCGCGGCGGCTCGGGGGCCAGGGAGGCGTTGAGCCGGACGCCCGCCGAGGTGTTGATGATCCCGAAGGCGTTGGGGCCGATGAGCCGCATGCCGTACGCACGGGCCTGCCGCACCAGCTCCCGCTGGCGCTCGCGGCCCTCCGGCCCGCTCTCCGCGTAGCCCGCGGAGAGCACGACGAGTCCCTGGACGCCGTGCGCCCCGCACTCGTCGACGACCTCGGGGACGTGGTCCGCGGGGACGGCGACGACGGCGAGGTCGACCGGGCCCTCGATGTCGCGCACCGACCGGTGGGCGGGCACGCCGTCGAGTGCGGCCGCCCCTTCGGGCAGGGCCCTGTTCACGGCGTACAGGCCGCCGGTGAAGCCGGCCTCGAGGATGTTGTCCAGGACGCTGCGGCCGACCCCGCCGGGGGTGCGTCCGGCGCCGACGACCGCGACCGATCCGGGCGCGAGGAGGCGCTGCACGGAGCGCGCCTCGGCCCGCTGCTCGCGTGCGTACTGCACGGCCAGCGAGCGTTCGGTGGGTTCGAGGCCGAACTCCAGGTGGACGACTCCGTCCTCGAAGCTGCGCTTCTGGGTGTACCCGGCGTCCGTGAACACCTTGATCATTTTGTTGTTGGCGGGCAGCACCTCGGCGGCGAAGCGCCGGATACCGCGTTCGCGGGCCACGGCGGCGATGTGCTCCAGCAGGGCGGAGGCGACGCCGCGGCCCTGGTGGGCGTCCTGCACCAGGAAGGCGACCTCGGCCTCGTCGGCCGGCGCCGAGGCGGGCGTCCCGTCGGCGCCGATCCGGTCGTAGCGGACGGTGGCGATGAACTCGCCGCCCACGGTGGCCGCGAGGCCGACGCGGTCCACGAAGTCGTGGTGGGTGAAGCGGTGGACGTCCTTGGCGGACAGCCGCGGGTACGGCGCGAAGAAGCGGTAGTACTTCGACTCGTCCGAGACCTGCTCGTAGAAGCTGACCAGGCGGTCCGCGTCGGCTGCGGTGATGGGGCGGATCCGGGCGGTGCCGCCGTCGCGCAGCACGACGTCGGCCTCCCAGTGGGCGGGGTACTCCTGCCGGTCCGACGCGTTCTGCATGGGCCCAGAGTAGGGCTCGGGTACGACAATGGCGCGGGGCGGACGGCGGAGGCGGTCCGCCGCGCACGGGGCACCGGCCGGTGTGCCGTCCGGTGTGCCGTCCGGTGTGCCGGAACGTGCCCGCGGCCCGGGCCGCGGGGAGCGGGGGGAAGGCCCGCTCCGGGCATGCCGCACGATGTGTGAAACTGGTCTAGACAACTCCGCGAGACTGAAGGGCAGCATCACATGGCTGAGCGCCGCGTCAACGTCGGCTGGGCCGAGGGCCTCCACGCCCGCCCCGCTTCCATCTTCGTCCGAGCCGCCACCGCCGCAGGCGTCCCGGTGACGATCGCCAAGACCGACGGCACCCCCGTCAACGCGGCCTCCATGCTGGCGGTCCTCGGCCTCGGCGCGCAGGGCGGCGAGACGATCGTGCTCGCATCCGAGGCCGAGGACGCGGAGGTCGCCCTCGACCGGCTGGCGAAGCTGGTCGCCGAGGGGCTCGAGGAGCTTCCCGAGACCGTCTGAGACGGTCCCGGAACGCCACGGAGCCGCGCCGCGCCCGTGCGGGCGGACGGCTCCGTGACCCTCCGGGACAGCACACCGGCCACCGGGTCCGACCCCGCACCACCCCGCACCGGAGGGGGTGCGGGGCCGCAGGCGGGCCCGCACCCCCTCCGGTGCGGAGTGCGGACGGGCCGCCGCTCACCGCGGCGCGGAACCCGGGAGGACCGCCGCTCACCGCGGCACGGGTGGGCGACCCCTCCCTCGTGGTGCGGGGTGACCTCCACCGGGCCACCGGGCCGCCGCCCCCGTGCGCGGGGCGGCCGGCGGACGGCACGGATTCCGGACGGGGCAGGGGTCCGGCGTTTTTACGGAAAGGCCGACGAAAACACCGGCGGGTGCCCGCAAGCGCCGCACGAATCAGAACCCGGCACCCCTTGACCATGCGTGAGCGCGGCGGTACCGAATTCCCGGTAACGGGAAAAGAGGGCAGCAGAAATACCGCTCCTGCGAATACCTCTTCTTTGTATACGGCGCCCGTGTTAATAGCGCAGGCCCGTCATGTTGACGGGATGTTGCGAAGTCCTCACCTGGTCGGCTCCGCCGGCGAAGCGCAGCCGGTGGGCGGGCCCGGAGCGCTCGGTGTGCGCGGCCGTGACCGCCCGGGCGCGCTCGCCGTCGCCGCGGGCCACCGCGTCGACGATCGCACCGTGCTCCGCCCAGTACTCGACCGGGTCCGCCGGCGGCTCGACCGCGTACATCCAGGCGATCTTCTGCCGGAGCCGGGTGAGCGTGGAGGCCAGCGCGTGGCTGCCGGCCGCCTGGGCGAGCGTCTCGTGGAACCATCCGCCCAGGGAGCGCAGGTCGTCGCTGCTGCCGCGGCGGGCACGCTCCTGACCGAGGCGGACCAGTCCGCGCAACACCTTCAGGTGGGCCTCGGACCTGCGGTGGGCGGCCCGCAGCGCGCCGAGCGGCTCCAGCAGCAGCCGCATCTCCAGCACGTCGGCCGCCTCCTGCTCGGTGGGTTCGGCCACACAGGCACCCGCGTGCCGCCGCGTCACCACGAAGCCCTCCGCCTCCAGCGTGCGCAGCGCCTCGCGCACGGGGACGCGTGAGACGCCGTAGCGGCGCGCCAGGAGTTCCTCGGTGAGGCGGCCCCCGCGCTCGTGGACGCCCGCGACGATGTCGTCCCGGATCGCCGTGCATACCGAATGCGCCGGAACACGCATGACCGACCTCCGTCTTAATCCCCGTGAAACGTCGACGATTGACGTGTGTTCAGTGACTCTATGGCAACGGGGCCGAATTTCCGACGGCGGGCCGGAATCCATGGATATTTTTTGGACAGCGGGACCGGATGAAACGACGAAAGCCCCGGCTCGGGGAGCCGGGGCCGTGCGGTGGCGTCGCCGCCGGGTGTCAGAGGGAGACGCCGTGCCCGCGCAGGTAGGCGACCGGATCGATGTCCGAGCCGTACTCCGCCGTCCTGCGGGCCTCGAAGTGCAGGTGCGGGCCGGTCACGTTGCCGGTCGCGCCGGACAGGCCGATCCGCTGCCCGGCGGCGACCGCCCGGCCCACGGAGACGCCGATGGACGACAGGTGGCCGTACTGGGTGTACGTGCCGTCGTCCATCCGGAGGACGATCTGGTTGCCGTAGGCCCCGCCCCAGCCCGCCTCGACGACGGTCCCGTGCCCGACGGCGCGGACCGTGGTGCCGGACGCG
The DNA here is from genome assembly GCF_047200655.1 of Streptomyces sp. MS06. NCBI lineage: Bacteria > Bacillati > Actinomycetota > Actinomycetes > Kitasatosporales > Streptomycetaceae > Streptomyces > Streptomyces sp. MS06. The sequence continues at coordinate 32,377 of NZ_JBJZOJ010000069.1, read as the reverse complement.
GCGTGGAAGTCGATGCCGGTGTGGCTGCCGGAGGACCACCGGGAGCCGCCGACGCGGTACCCGGTGGAGACGTACGAGTGGGCGACCGGCGCCACGAACGCGAGCAGGCGACTGCGCTCGGCCTCCCGGGCGGCGCGCTCGCTCGCCTCGCGCTGCTTCTCGGCCCGCTCGGCGGCCATCCGGTGCGCGGCCTCCTCCGCGGCCTTGCGCTCGGCGGCCTCCCGCTGCGCTTCGGCCTGGGCGTCGATCCGGGCGGCGAGCAGGTCGTCGATACCGATGAGGGGGAGCAGGCCGGTCTGCTCGGAGGGTGCCCCGGCGGCGAGCGCGGGGCTCGTCAGGGCGCCGATCACGCCGGTGGCGGTGACTGCGGCGGCACCCGCCGCCCGGGCGGTGGTCCGCTTCACCCGGCCGGGGCGGCGGTGCTTCCCGGTGGCGTAGCTGAGCGCCATGTGGTGGCTGGTCCTTTCCTTCCCTCTCGCCTACCGGGTCGGCGGTGGGGGTCCCCCCAGGCCGTTGTTCAGGCTCTGAGGGAGGGCTCGGAGCAGGAAGGTCCCCTACGGGCTCCCTCGCCCGACCCACCCCCGGGACCGTGCTGCCCCCTGCCGCGACTGCCGCGGCGGGAAGGCGGGTCCCCGGCTCCCCCCGGCTCGCGCCGTGCGGGGACTCGGCGATGGCCGTCCGGTGCCGCGGGTGCGGCGCACTGCCTGACGGACAGCCCGGAAGAAGGTACGGGGAGGGACTTTCGATCCCCCAACCGAGAAAGGGTTTTGTAGCGCACACCACAGGCCGGACCAGGCGTCTCCGCACCAATTCCGACATAGAGGGCGACGGACGGGGTGCGGGCCCCGGCGGCTCGCCGCCACCGGGACCCGCACGGGGACGCTCCGGCGCGGGGCTACTCGGCGGAGACCACGCCGACCGGGCCGATGCCCAGGGCTTCGACGGGCTCCCTGATCTGCGCCGCGTCACCGACGAGAACGGTGACCAGGCGGTCCACCGGGAAGGCGCTGACGACCGCCGCGGTGGCCTCCACCGTGCCGGTGGCCGCCAACTGCCGGTACAAGGCGGCCTGGTAGTCGTCCGGCAGGTGCTGCTCGACCTGGTCGGCCAGGGTGCTCGCGACGGCCGCGGCGGTCTCGTACTTCAGCGGCGCCACACCGACCAGGTTCTGCACCGCGACGTCGCGCTCGGCGTCGGTCAGGCCATCGGCGGCGAGGGTGCGCAGCACCGTGAAGAGGTCGGCCAGCGCCGGACCGGTGTTCGGGGTGTCGACGGAACCGCTGATGGCGAGCATGGCGGCGCCCGAGCCGTCCGGTGCCGAACGCAGCACCTGGCCGAAGGAGCGCACACCGTAGGTGTAGCCCTTCTCCTCGCGCAGCACCCGGTCCAGCCGGGAGGTGAGGGTGCCGCCCAGGCAGTAGGTGCCGAGCACCTGCGCGGGCCACACGGCCTCGTGCCGGTCGGGCCCGACGCGGCCGATCAGCAGCTGCGTCTGGACGGCGCCCGGACGGTCCACGATGACCACCCGGCCGGTGTCGTCGGCGGTCACCGGCGGCACCGGCCGGAGCCGGGCCTGCGGGCCGGTCCAGGAGCCGAGGGTGTCGCCGAGCAGCGCGTCGAGGTCGATCCCGGTCAGGTCGCCGACGACGACGGCGGTGGCGGTCGCGGGACGCACGTGCCGCTCGTAGAAGGCGCGCACCGCCGCGGCGTCGACGGCGGCGACGGTCTCCTCGGTGCCCTGGCGCGGACGGGACATGCGCGAGTCGGCCGGGAAGAGCTCCCGGGAGAGCTCCTTGGCGGCCCGGCGGGAGGGGTTGGCCAGCTCGTGCGGGATCTCGTCGAGGCGGTTGCGGACCAGCCGCTCCACCTCGCTGTCGGCGAACGCCGGCGCCCGCAGCGCGTCGGCGACCAGCCCGAGCGCCTTGCCGAGGCGGGAGGCGGGCACTTCCAGGCTGACCCGGACGCCGGGGTGGTCGGCGTGCGCGTCGAGGGTGGCGCCGCAGCGCTCCAGTTCGGCTGCGAACTCCTCGGCGCTGTGCTTGTCGGTGCCCTCCGAGAAGGCGCGCGCCATGATGGTGGCGACGCCGTCGAGTCCGGCCGGTTCGGCGTCCAGGGGGGCGTCCAGCAGCATCTCGACGGCGACGACCTGCTGGCCGGGGCGGTGGCAGCGCAGCACCGTCAGACCGTTGCCGAGCGTGGCGCGCTCCGGGGCGGGGAAGGCCCACGGCCGGGGTTCGCCCGCCTGCGGCCGCGGGTGGAAGTCCATCTGGGCGAGCGCGGTCACTGGGCCGCCTCCTCGTTGTCGTCGGTGGCCTCCACGGTGGCCGCGGATTCGGGGTCCTCGGTGCCTTCCACGTCCTCGGCGTGCTCCGGGGCGATCGGCTCGTACACGAGCACCGCCCGGTTGTCGGGCCGCAGTCGCGCCGCCGCGACCTCCCGGACCTCCTCGGGCGTCACCTCCAGCACCCGCCGCACGGCGGTCAGGGCGAGCTGCGGGTCGCCGAACAGGACCGCGTAGCGGCACAGTTCGTCGGCCCGGCCGGCGACCGTGCCGAGCCGGTCCAGCCACTCGCGCTCCAGTTGCGCCTGGGCGCGCTCCATCTCCTCGGGGGTGGGCCCCTCCTCGGCGAACCGGGCGAGCTCCTCGTCGATGGCGGACTCGATCACCGGCACCTCGACGTCGCCGGAGGTCTTCACGTCGAGCCAGCCCAGCGAGGGCGCCCCGGCCAGCCGCAGCAGGCCGAAGCCGGCCGCCACCGCCGTACGGTCGCGGCGCACCAGGCGGTTGTAGAGGCGGGAGGACTCACCGCCGCCGAGGACGGTCAGCGCCAGGTCGGCGGCGTCGCAGGCGCGCACGCCGTCCTGCGGCAGCCGGTAGGCGGCCATCAGGGCGCGCGCCGGCACCTCCTCCTCCACGACCTCGCGCAGCTCGCGGCCGAGGACGTCGGGCAGGGTGCCGTCACGCGGCTCCGGCTTGCCGTCGTGGGCGGGGATGGAGCCGAAGTACCTCTCCACCCAGGCGAGCGTCCGCTCCGGGTCGATGTCGCCGACGACCGACAGGACGGCGTTGTTGGGGGCGTAGTAGGTGCGGAAGAACCGGCGGGCGTCCTCCAGGGTGGCCGCGTCCAGGTCGGCCATCGACCCGATGGGCGTGTGGTGGTAGGGGTGGCCCTCCGGGTACGCGAGGGCGGTCAGCCGCTCGAAGGCGGTGCCGTAGGGGACGTTGTCGTAGCGCTGGCGGCGCTCGTTCTTGACGACGTCCCGCTGGTTCTCCATCGACTCCTCGTCGAGGGCGGTGAGCAGGGAGCCCATGCGGTCGGCCTCCAGCCAGAGCGCCAGCTCCAGCTCGTGGGCGGGCATGGTCTCGAAGTAGTTGGTCCGCTCGAAGCTGGTGGTGCCGTTGAGCGAGCCGCCGGCGCCCTGCACCAGCTCGAAGTGGCCGTTGCCCTTGACCTGGGCGGAACCCTGGAACATCAGGTGCTCGAAGAGGTGCGCCAGGCCGGTTCGCCCCTTGACTTCGTGGCGGGAGCCGACGTCGTACCAGAGGCACACCGCCGCGACCGGGGTCAGGTGGTCCTCGGAGAGCACCACGCGCAGACCGTTGGCCAGCCGGTGCTCGGTCGCTGTCAGGCCGCCGGAGCCTGCCTCGGCTGTGGCCGTGTGACCCATGGGCATGTACGTCCCTTCGATCGCGGTGCGCGGCCGTCGAAAACCGCGCGTTTCCTGCCGATCCTGCCACTGTATGCAAGCGCGCGGAGCAGCGGCGCAGTTCCCGTGCGACGTACGCTGCGGGCGGATCGCGTAGCCTGCGGGCAGTCGTGTCCCCGGGGCGGCAGCGGCCTCCCCGGCGGCACGGTCCAGCGCCGGGCCTGGTCGCCGGAACGGGATCCTCCTCGGTCGCTGTCAGTGCCGCGGTCCACAATGGTCCGCGTCAGATCCGTTCACGCCTCAGTACGAGTGAGCCGGAGGGGCGCGCCCCGCAGGCGAGCGATCAGCACACAGGAGGAGCCGGCAGCGATGGCCCGCCGCAGCACGAAGACCCCGCCGCCCGCCGACGCGTACGAGGAGAAGATCCTCGACATCGACGTCGTGGACGAGATGAAGGGCTCGTACCTCGAGTACGCGTACTCGGTCATCTACTCGCGCGCCCTGCCGGACGCCCGGGACGGCCTGAAGCCGGTACACCGGCGCATCGTCTACCAGATGAACGAGATGGGGCTGCGCCCCGAGCGCAGCTACGTGAAGTGCGCCCGCGTGGTGGGCGAGGTGATGGGCAAGCTGCACCCGCACGGCGACGCGTCGATCTACGACGCGCTGGTGCGCATGGCCCAGTCCTTCTCCATGCGGGTGCCGCTGGTCGACGGGCACGGCAACTTCGGCTCCCTGGGCAACGACGACCCGCCGGCCGCCATGCGGTACACCGAGTGCCGGATGACCGAGGCGACCAGCCTGATGACGGAGTCCATCGAAGAGGACACCGTCGACTTCGCGCCCAACTACGACGGCCAGGAAGAGGAACCGGTGGCGCTGCCCGCCGCCTTCCCCAACCTGCTGGTCAACGGCACCTCCGGGATCGCCGTCGGCATGGCCACCAACATGCCGCCGCACAACCTGCGCGAGGTGGTCGCGGCCGCCCGCCACCTGATCAGGCACCCGAACGCCGACCTCGACGCGCTGATGAAGCACGTCCCCGGGCCCGACCTGCCCACCGGTGGCCGCATCGTCGGCCTGTCGGGCATCCGGGACGCGTACGAGACGGGCCGCGGCAGCTTCAAGATCCGCGCGACGACTTCCGTGGAGACCGTGACGGCGCGCCGCAAGGGCCTGGTCGTCACGGAGCTGCCGTTCGCCGTCGGCCCGGAGAAGGTGATCTCCAAGATCAAGGATCTGGTCGGCTCGAAGAAGCTCCAGGGCATCGCCGACGTCAAGGACCTCACCGACCGCGAGCACGGACTGCGGCTGGTCATCGAGATCAAGAACGGTTTCGTGCCGGAGGCGGTCCTGGAGCAGCTGTACAAGCTGACGCCGATGGAGGAGTCCTTCGGCATCAACAACGTCGCCCTGGTCGACGGCCAGCCGCTCACCCTGGGCCTGAAGGAACTGCTGGAGGTCTATCTCGACCACCGCTTCGAGGTCGTCCGCCGGCGCAGCGAGTTCCGGCGCGGCAAGCGGCGCGACCGGCTGCACCTGGTCGAGGGCCTGCTCACCGCTCTCGTCGACATCGACGAGGTCATCCGGCTGATCCGGTCCAGCGAGAACTCCGCGCAGGCGAAGCAGCTGCTGATGGAGCGGTTCTCGCTGAGCGAGGTCCAGACGCAGTACATCCTGGACACCCCCCTGCGCCGGCTGACCAAGTACGACCGCATCGAGCTGGAGGCGGAGAAGGACAAGCTCACCGCGGAGATCGCGGAGCTGACCCGGATCCTGGATTCGGACGCGGAGCTGCGCAAGCTGGTCTCCTCCGAACTGGCCGCGGTGGCGAAGAAGTTCGGTACGGAGCGGCGCACCGCGCTGCTGGAGTCGTCGGGCGCGCCGGCCGCGGTGCCGCTGCAGGTCGCGGACGAACCCTGCCGGGTGCTGCTGTCCTCCACCGGGCTGCTGGCCCGCACGGCCGACGGCGACCCGTTCGAGGACGGCCGCGGCAGACGGGTGAAGCACGATGTGATCGTCTCCGCGGTCCCGGCGACGACGCGCGGCGAGATCGGCGTGGTCACCTCCGCGGGTCGCCTGCTCCGGGTGAACGTGATCGACCTGCCGCAACTGCCGGAGACGATGCCGTCACCGAACCTGTCCGGCGGTGCGCCGCTGGCGGAGTTCGTCTCCCTGGCGGAACAGGAGGCGGTGGTCTGCCTGACCACGCTCGACGAGTCCTCGCCGGGCCTCGCCCTCGGCACCGCCCAGGGGGTGGTGAAGCGGGTGGTGGCCGACTATCCGTCGAACAAGGAGGAGTTGGAGGTCATCACCCTCAAGGAGGGCGACCGGATCGTCGGCGCGGCCGAGTTGCGCAGCGGCGAGGAGGACCTCGTCTTCATCACGGACGACGCGCAGTTGCTGCGCTACCAGGCCTCCCAGGTCCGCCCCCAGGGCCGGCCGGCGGGCGGGGTGGCGGGCGTCAAGCTCGCGGACGGCTCCAAGGTGATCTCCTTCACGGTGGTGGATCCGGCCGCGGACGCGGTGGTGTTCACGGTCGCCGGTTCCCGCGGGACGCTGGACGACTCCGTGCAGACGACGGCGAAGCTCACCCCGTTCGACCAGTTCCCGCGCAAGGGTCGGGCCACCGGCGGCGTGCGCTGCCAGCGCTTCCTGAAGGGCGAGGACTGCCTGTCCGTGGCCTGGGCGGGCCCCGCTCCGGCGCGGGCCGCGCAGCGGAACGGCTCACCGGCGGAGTTGCCGGAAGCCGACCCGCGCCGGGACGGCTCCGGGGTGCCGCTGGCGAAGACGGTGGCGGTGGTGGCCGGTCCGGCGTAGGCCCGGCCTGCCGTGGACCGGGTCTGCCGCGCACCGGGTCTGCCGCGCACCGGGTCTGCCGCGCACCGGGTCTGCCGCGCACCGGGTCTGCCGTGGGCTCGGCCCGCCGCGGACCCGGCGGGCGGCAGACCCGGCGGGCGGCGGACCCGGCGGGCGGCCGGAGAGAAGGTTGCGCCGCCCGCCGCGCTATCCGGCGGCGGGCTCGCCCTCCGGCCCGGCTTGCGGCCCGTCGCCGGGGGCGGGTACGTAGCGCAGGACACCCCACATACCGTGTTCGTCGGCGGTGTGCGGGGCCTCGTTCCGGCAGGCCGCCAGCGCCTCGTCGAGGGCGCCGGTGGCGATGCCCGCCCCGATGAGCACCAACTGGCTGAGACGGGCGTCGGCGGCCGTCCAGGGCTCCGGGTAGAAGCGCAGGAACCGGCCGACGGCGTGGACGGCGTACCGGTTGCGGGGGTCGTGCGGGCCGAAGTCGACGTAGCCCTTGATCCGATACAGCCCCTCGGGCCGACTGTCGAGGAAGTCCATCAGCCGGCGCGGTTCGAGGGGGACGTCGGAGGTGAAGGACAGGCTGTCGTACCCGGCGTGCAGGTGCCCGGCGTGCACTTCGCCGGTCCGGGGACCGCCCGCACGAGGATCGCCCGCGCACCGGTCGCCCGGCCGCGGGTCGCCGGTGGGCGCGTCGTCCTCGCCGTGGACGTGCAGGTCGTCGAACGAGAGCTGGCCGATGCGCTCCTCGCCGGGCCGGCAGTCGAAGAGGAACTCCGGGTCGATCCGGCCGTAGGTGGCGGGGACGACGGCGGCGCGGTCCGTGAGGGAGCGGGCCAGGGCGAGTACGCGCTCGCCGTCCTCGGCCCGGTCGAGCTTGTTGACCACGACGAGGTCGGCGAGGCCCAGGTGCCGGTCGATCTCCGGATGCGCGGCCCGGGTGGCGTCGAACTCGGCTGCGTCGACGACCTCGACGAGACCGCCGTACACGATCCGGGGGTTCTCGCTGGCCAGCACCATGCGCACCAGTTCCTGCGGCTCGGCGAGACCGCTGGCCTCGACGACGATCACGTCGATACCCAGCGGGGGTTCGACCAGCCGGTCGAGGTACCGGTCGAGTTCGCTCGCGTCCACGGCACAGCACAGGCAGCCGTTCCCGAGCGAGACGGTGGAGTCACCGAGCGCTCCGGCGACGGCCATCGCGTCGATCTCGATGGCCCCGAAGTCGTTCACGATCGCGCCGATGCGGCTGCCGCCGCTGCGGTGCAGGAGGTGGTTGAGCAGGGTGGTCTTGCCGGAGCCCAGGAATCCGGCGAGGACGACGACCGGGATCTGCGGACTGCTGCTGTGCCTCAACGCGCGACCTCTCTCACACCGATGCGTACACCAGCGCGCACTCCGGTGTACGTACGAGGACTGAATGCCGCTCAAGGATACGAGCGGTGGGAATCCCGGCCCGGCGGACGATTGTGGGCGGCACGGGCTGGGCAGACGTCGGGAAGGGCGCCGGACTGCGACCTGCTTCCCTCCGGGTGCCCTCTCTCCGCCTCCCGGCCGATCAGAGCCGCTCGGCACCCTGGAGGCGGCAAGCGCCGCTCGACGGTCCGTGTCAGCCGGCCTGCTGCCGGTGACGGGCGGGCGGGCGGTCGCCCGACTCGCAGGTTGACATGGCCACACAGAAGTCTGGGGCCGGAGGCTGGACACGCCGTCGCCGCCGGTCTGGGGCTGCTGACGGGCGCCCTGACCGTACTGACGGTCCGGCACCGCACGCTGTCCGCACTGCGCCTGCGGCTCGACCGCCTCGAGGAACAGGTGAGGCACGGCCATCGCCACGCCGACCTGGCCAATCAGCAGCATCTGCACTGGCAGTTGCTGAGCAAGGCGATGGACAGCCCGGAACTGGCGGAGGTGCTCGACATCTTCGAGGTGCCGGCGTCCCCGCACCGTCTGCGCCAGTACCTCTTCGCCAACGCGCTCTACACCAACGCGCTGCTCTACTACCGGATCGGCAACATCGACCGGGACGAGTTCTTCGGCTATCTGCGGGGTCTGCTGCAGAACCCCGTGGTGAGGGAGTACCGGCACGCGACGCGCGGGCAGCGGGCGACACTCGCCGAGGGCTCGGACGAAGCAGAACTCGGGCGCATGGTCGACGAACTGCTTCGGCAGCTCCAGGAGGCGGAGACCGACGAGTGGTGGGTGGTGGGGGACCCTCCGGTCGACTGACCGGCGAACACCGGCCCGCCTCCCGCTCGTCCGCCGGAACCGGTCACCCGCGAACCGGTTCCCCGCGAACCGGTTCACGCGGGGCGCCCGAGGGGCCGTCCCGGCGGAAGGGCGGCTTCCGGCGCTCCGCGGACACGACCGCGCCCGCCTCCGCACCGGAAACTCCCCTCTGCGGCCGTAACGGATGAAAACCCCAGTTGTGTCTGTCGCCAATGGAGTTGACTCACGCCAGACCGCGTCGAGCGACTCCACAAGACCGTCGCTCACGCCGCCGGATGACGAGCGCACCCCACAGGGCCGCCTCCACCCCGCGATCGTTCTGCGCAAGTTCTTCAGACGTGAGACCAGAGGAAACCGCAGTGAGTGAGATCATCCGTCGGATCGGTGCCTCCCCCCGTGCCCGGGGAAGCGTCGGCGGAGGGAACTGCCCCGACATCTTCGAACTGGCCGACGGAAACTTCGCCGTGATCGGCACCGACGTGACCGAGAAGCTCGACGGGGGTCTGCCCGCGGACGCCTCCCGCGGTGAGCACGAGAGAATCGTGGTGATCACCCGGGAAACGCTCCTGCGAGCCAGGAACGACATCCCCGACCTCTGATCCGCAGAGGCCGGGCGCGTCGCACGTCGGCGGCGCACACGCCTTCGGGGCCGACCTCGCGGCGGCCCCCGCAGTCGCACCGCGGCCGCCCGTCCCGGACCGCCGGGGCGGGCGGCCGCTCCGCGTCGGCCCGCGCCACCGGGAGCGGGCGGGTCACCGCGCGTCCGGCACCCGCACCGGGGCCGCGGGTCCCACGTACCGCGCCAGCGGGCGGATGATCTTGGGGTCCTCGGCCTGCTCCAGGATGTTGGCGCTCCAGCCCACCACCCGCGCCGCCGCGAAGGTCGGCGTGAACATCTCGCGGGGCAGACCGCACAGTTCCATGACCACTCCCGCGTAGAACTCGACGTTGGTGTGGAGTTCCCGGCCCGGCTTGAGTTCGGCGAGGATCGCCTCGACCCGGCGCTCGACCTCGACGGCGAACTCCACCCGAGGTCCCCCGAACCGCCGGGCGATCTCGCGCAGCAGGCGCGAGCGGGGGTCCTCGGTGCGGTAGACCGCGTGACCAAAGCCCATGATCCGCTCCCCCGCCAGGACCCGGGCGCGGATCCAGGGGTCGATCCGGTCCGGAGCGCCGATCGCGTCGAGTGTGTCGAGGGCGCGGCTCGGCGCACCGCCGTGCAGGGGTCCCGACAGCGCCCCCACCGCTCCGACCAGGCAGGCGGCCAGGTCCGCGCCGGTCGAGGCGATGACCCGGGCGGTGAACGTCGAGGCGTTGAAGCCGTGGTCGACGGTGGAGATCAGGTACTGCTCGACCGCTCGCGCGCGCTCCGGTTCCGGCTCCTCGCCGGTCAGCATGTAGAGGTAGTTCGCGGCGTACGGCAGGTCCTCGCGCGGCTCGACCGGTTCCAGTCCCCTGCCCAGCCGGTACAGCGCGGTGAGCAGCGTCGGCACGGCCGCGGCCGCGGCGAGGGCGTCCGCCCTGCGCCGGTCGGCATCGATGTCGTAGACCGGACGGAAGCCGCGGGCCGCGCCCAGCAGCGACAGGGCCGTGCGCATGCCGGCGAGCGGCCCGGAGGGGCCGGCGGCCGCGGCTATCGCGGGCAGCGCTCCGCGCACCTCGTCGGGCAGCCGCCGCAGGCCGGCGGTGCGCCTGCCGAAGGCGGTACTCCGTGCGCCGTCCGGGAGTTCGCCGTGGACGAGGAGGTACCAGACGTCCTCGAAACCGCGGCCCCGGGCGAGGTCGACGGCGGAGTACTGCCGGTAGTGGTAGAAGCCCTCGCCGCCGCGGACGTCGCCGAGTTCGGTGTCGGTGACGACGACACCGGCGAGGCCGCGCGGGACGTCGAGCGGGACGTCGAGACGGGCGGGTGCGGACCGTGTGACGGACATGTTCTGCCTCCTTGCACTTGATGAAACTGTCCATGGTTGACTTCAATGTTGTCAACATTGATTCAATCAATCTCATGTCAACGTCCGACGGGACGACTACGGTGGCTCCATGCACGATCAAGAACCGGTTTCGGGGCAGCCGGAGCGGCGGCTGAGCACCCGGGAGGCCGCCGAGTTCCTCGGAGTGAAGCCCGAGACGGTCTACGCCTACGTGAGCCGCGGCCAGCTCAGCAGCCGGCGCACCCCCGGCGGTCGGGGCAGCACCTTCGACCCCGGTGAGCTGGCGGCGCTGGCCCGGCGGACCAGGCGGGAGAGCGCGGCGGGACCGGCCTCCGGCGGCGAGCTGTCCGTGCGCACCCGCATCACGCTGATCGAGAAGGACCGCTACTACTTCCGCGGGGTCGACGCCACCGAACTGGCCTCCCACCGCTCCTACGAGGAGATCGCCGAGTGGCTGTGGACGGGCAGCCCGCACCCCGGCGCCGCCTTCACCGCGCCCGAGGCGTCCGTGGCGACGGCCCGGCGGGCGGTGAACGCCCTGCCCGCGCACAGCGGCCCCACCGACCGGCTCCGCGTCGCGGCCGTCGCCGCCGCCGCGGCGGACCCGCTGCGGTTCGACCTGTCCGAACAGGCGGTGCTGGGTACCGCACGCGTACTCATCCCCACGCTCGTCGCCGCACTGCCTCCGGCCCCGCCGGAGGACCGCACTCCCCCGGGGCCGGGCGGCGGAGGCGGCACGGAACGGCACCGCGCGGCTCGGACGGAACCGCACCACGGCGATGTCGCGCAGCAGGGCCGCGGCGCCGGCCCGGAACCGGACGACGGCGTGCCCGCACCGCCGGACGACGGCGACGAGGGCCCGATCGCCCGCCGCCTCTGGAGCCGGCTCACCGCGAACCGGGCCGACGAGACCGGCGTGCGGGTGCTGGACACGGCGCTCGGGCTGCTGGCGGACCACGACCTGGCCGCCTCCACCCTGGCGGTGCGCGTGGCCGCGTCGGCCCGCGCGCACGCCTATGCTGCGGTCTCCGCCGGACTCGGCGTGATCGAGGGACCGCTGCACGGGGCCGCCAGCGGGCTCGCCCACCGCCTCCTGCTGCAGGTCCTGGAACAGGGATCCGCCGGGCCGGTGATCGCCGAGGAACTGCGGGCAGGGCGCCGCATCCCGGGACTGGGCCACCGGCTCTACCCGGGCGAGGACCCCCGTGCGCGTGTCCTCTTCGGTCTGCTGGAGCAGATCCCGCGCGCCGAACCCGCGCTCGCGGCCGCCCGGGACATCGTGGCCACCACCGCCCGCCACACCTCGCTGCACGCCAACGTCGACCTGGCCCTCGCAGTGCTCACCGCCGCCACCGGCATGCGGCCGACGGCGGGCGAGACGATCTTCGCGGTGGCCCGCACGGCCGGCTGGATCGCGCACGCGCTGGAGGAGTACGGCGAGCGCCCGCTGCGCATGCGTCCCAGCGGCCACTACGTGGGCCCGCGACCACCGCAGCCGATGCCCGGGTAACGCGCGCCCGGCCCCGGCGGCATCCCCGAACAGCTCAGGACCCGGCCGAAATTCGCCTTGCGGAGAGTCAGGTTAGGCTCGCCTGTGTGAGTATCTGCGCGACCGCATCCCGGAACCTCGGAGAGCCGCTGCCGGGGACCGCGGCGACGGCGAGGACCTGGCTCCTGCTGGAGCAGCCCGGCCCGTGGGGCGACAGGGCACTCACTTCGAGCCACCTGGACCCCTCGCTGGGCCGCGCGCTGGAGGCCGCCGCGCTCGGTACCGGAGTGCGCCTGGCGCTCATCAGGCGTCCCGGCCGGCACGCCGATGTGGACGCCGGCAAACCGGCGCAGCGCCGGGTGTACGCGGCCCACATCCTGCCCGGCCGGGCCTGGCTGCACACCGCCACCACCGACGCCCCCCGCCGCCTCCTCGACCTCGACTTCGCCGCGCTGGGCGCGGGCGACCCCGCGTCCTTCGACACCGCCCTGCTCGGAGGCCCCCACACGGGCCACCCGCTGGCAATGGTGTGCACCAACGGCAAGCGGGACCGCTGCTGCGCCCTCCTCGGCCGCCCGCTGGCGAACGAGCTCGTCGCGTCCGGCGTACCGGGGGTCTGGGAGGTCACTCATCTGGGCGGACACCGCTTCGCGCCGACCGTGCTGGTCCTGCCCTACGGATACGCCTACGGACGCGCCCAGGCCCATGCCGTCAAGGACGTGCTGCACGCGGCCGGGGAGGGCCGGATCGTCCTGGAGGGCTGCCGGGGTGCGTCCGCCTGGGAGCGGCCCGGCCAGGCGGCCGAACTGGCGGTGCGCCGGACGGCCGGCGAGCACCGTGCGGAGGCGCTGAGCGTGCTGCGCACCGAGGGCGCGGCACCGAACTGGCGGGTGACCGTCGCCCACACCGACGGCCGCCGCTGGCGGGTGCTCGTCCGCGAAGGCGCCTCGCTGCCGCCCCGGCCTGAGAGTTGCGGCGCCGCCCTGCCGGGCGCGCCCGCACGGATGGACGTGCGAGCGGTGCTGGAGTCGGCGTCCGCGGCACCGACGCTCCCCTTCTGAACCGGTCCCCACGGCCCCGGACCGGGCCGATCGGCTCCGAACGGGGCCCGCTCGCCGCGCGCGGGACGGGACCCGCCTTGGGCCGGAGTTTCGTCGGGAGGTTGGGGACCCGCTCACCGCGCGCGGGCCGACAGGACGCTCCACACCCCCTGCCGCCGCGGCCCCGCGTCCACGTACCGTCGTGGCCATGCGTCCCACTCCCCCCGCCCGCCGCCGGCGCCTCGGCCTGCCTCGACGGGTGTTCTCGCAGGTGCTGCTGATGCAGGTGGTGATCGCGGCGGGAGTCGCCGTACTGGTGACCGGTCTGTTCCTGGCCCCGCTCAGCCACCAGCTGGACGACCAGGCCATGCACCGGGCGCTGGCCATCGCGCAGACCACCGCCGAGCAGCCGCAGATCGCCGAGGACCTCCAGCACACCGACCCCACCCCTGACGGACCGGTGCAGCGGGAGGCGGAACGCATCCGGCACGCGACCGGCGCCGAATACGTCGTGATCATGAACCTTGCGGGAACGCGCTGGTCGCACACCAACCCGGCGGAGATCGGCCATCACGTGTCGACCTCACCCCGGCTACCGCTGTCGGGCCAGGAGGTCATGGCGATCAACACCGGCACCCTCGGCCGCACCGCCCGCGGCAAGGTGCCCCTGCGGGACGCCGACGGGCACATCGTCGGCGCGGTTTCCGTCGGCATCGCCTACGACAGCGTCCGGGCACGTCTGATCAGCGCGATCCCCGGACTGCTCGCCTACGCGGGCGGTGCGCTGGCCGTCGGCACCCTGGCCGCCTGGCTCATCTCCCGGCGGGTCCAGCGGCAGACCCGCGACCTCGCGTTCTCCGACATCTCCGCACTGCTCGCGGAACGCGAGGCGATGCTGCACGGCATCCGCGAGGGTGTCGTCGCCCTCGACCGGACCGGACGGGTGCGCCTCCTGAACGACGAGGCGCAGCGGCTGCTGGCCGTCGACGGCGAGGAATCCGTCGGCCGGTCACCCGACGAGGCACTGGGACCGGGACGCACGGCCGACGTGCTGGCCGGCCGGGTCACCGGCACCGACCTGCTGACCGTACGCGGGCACCGGGTGCTGGTCGCCAACCGGATGCCCACCGACGACGGCGGCGCCGTGGCCACGCTGCGCGACCGCACCGAGCTGGAGCAGCTCGGCCGCGAACTCGACGCCACACACGGGCTGATCGACGCCATGCGCGCGCAGGACCACGAGCACGCCAACCGCATGCACACCCTGCTCGGCCTGCTCGAACTGGAGATGTACGAGGATGCCGTGGAGTTCATCGGTGAGGTGGTCGGGGACCGGCGGGCCACCGCGGACCGGATCACCGAGCAGATCCGGGACCCGCTGCTGGCCGCGCTGCTCGTCGGCAAGGCGACCGTCGCCGCCGAACGCGGCGTCGTCCTGTGGATCTCGGACCGCACCCGGCTTCCGGACCGGCTGGTGGATCCCCGGGGACTGGTCACCGTCGTCGGCAACCTCGTCGACAACGCGTTCGACGCCGTCGCCGCCACCCCGCACGCCCGCGTGGAGGTCGAACTGCGCGCCGAAGGCCGTGCCGCCGTGCTGCGGGTGCGCGACACCGGCCCCGGCATCCCCGCCGAGCACCGCGAGTCGGTCTTCACCGCGGGGTGGTCGACGAAGGAGCCGCCCCCGCACGGCAAGCGGGGCCTGGGCCTGTCGCTGGTGCGCCGCCTGGCCGAGCGGCACGGCGGACGGGCCATCGCCGGAGAGGCCGAGGGCGGCGGCGCGGAGTTCACCGTCGTCCTGCCGGAGGCACTGACCGAGCCGGAGGGGGCGACGGCGCAGGAGGAGCCGCCCGAGCCGGAAGCAGCGCCCGGGCCGGAAGCAGCGCCCGGGCCGGAGGGGGCCGCCGCTGCGGCGGACCGGGCCCGGCCCGAGACGGCTGCCGCGGCAGCGGCAGCGGCCGGGGCAGCGGCAGCGGCCGGGGCAGCGGCACCGCCCGGGGCAGCGGCACCGCCCGGGGCGAAGCAGCCGCTAGCCGGGCCGGGGGCGCCGGACGTCCTGGAGGCGCCCGCGCGGACCGCCGGCCCGGAGGACTCCCCGTGACGGAGCCGGGCCGCCCGCCCAAAGCACCTCCTCGACCGTCCCGGGCCCGGTCGCGGGCCTCACCGTCCTTGGCCCCTTGGCCTGGCCCGCATGTTGGGGTGTCGTGTGCTCGTGGCTGACGTCGGCAGTCTCGTGACGCTGAGTGAGCCCTCAGGGGCGGTCGATCGCGGTGCGATGATCGCGCGATGGGCAATGCGAGCGTGTTGGCTGCGGAGGCAGTCGAGTCACATGTCCGAGCGTTCTTCGAAGGACACCCGGTGGAGGTCGTCGACTTGGAGCTCGGGCCGGGACGGCGAGAGGTGGCGCCCGATCTGCGAGTTCTCGTCGTGGGGGCCGGTCCCCGCAGCGACGGCTGGGCGTACGTGACCGCCGGCTGCTGGGCGGCGATGGAGAAGGACGGCCACGGCCTCGAGTTCGTCATGACCGCACACGTCCGCGACCAGCGGTTCATCGAGCTCATGGCGAGGATCGCCTACTACCACTGCGGCGGGCATCAGCTCGACCTGGAGCACAGCATGCCGATCGGTGAACCGTGGGTGCCGGGGTCGACCTGCGACCACCTGCTGATCAGCCTGCCATGTCTCCACGGACCAGGCCTTGAACACTGTCCCGTTCCCGAGGGCCACGCCCGCATCCTGTGGACCCTGCCCGTAACGACGGCCGAGATCGAGTTCCGCAGGCGTCACGGACACGAGGCGTTGGAGCAGCTCTTCGACGAGGCGGAGATCATCCCCACCGATCCTTTCAGGGCGTCGGTTGTCTGAGTCTTCGTCCCCCGACGGTCACCGACTGTGGTCGCCAGGGGCATATCGCTCCAGGTTCGCTTGTGATTCCACCGCCGGCCGAAGCGCAACCCGCGGCGTAGAGCATGACCGTTCGAATCACGAACAGAGCCATGCGGGTGTCAGCCCAGGGCGAGCCATCGGATGCCGAGCTGTTCGATCTGCGTGGTCTCCGGTTCCGCCAACGGCTCGCGGCCGGTGGCTTTGCGCAGGAAACGCGGCCGGCTCCACCCCAGTGTGTCGGCGGCCGCCATCTGCTCTGCGCCGAGGAGCAGCCCCAGCACGGCGTCTCCGGCCGACGAGGTGAGCCAGGGTGCGCATCCGAGTGCGTCAGCCAGGTCGAGGCCGTGGACAGCGACTTCGACGACTCGAGTGAGCAGGAACTCCGACAGGAGCATGGCGTCGCCATGACGTGTCCGGACGGTACGGTCGGCCGGCTGGGCCCGGCACAGCCGGTCGACCCGCCGCCAGGTCGCGGCGAAGACCTCGGCGAAGGCGGCACCGTCGGTCGGCTCTGCTGCCCGGTCCTGAGCCAGAGCGATCCGGGCTCTGTCGGTCCGGGGTGAGAAGCGGTCGTCCGGGCGGTAGTACTCCGCAGCGGAGATCCCGGCCTCATCCGGGGCCGACGCGTCCAGTATGCCCGGAAGCCAGTCGATCACGACGCAGATGTGCCCGAGCAGGTCGCGTACGCTCCAGGGGGTGCAGCGTGTAGGGAAGTTCCACTCAGCCTCGGACAGCCCTGACACCGCATCGGTGAGCGCCCCGGATTCGCGGCGAAACGCTTCGAGCACACGGTCCTGATCCATTCCGGTGACGCTACCAACCGGACGCAATCGGGGACCCGGTTCGGCCACGACCTGGGCTCGGCACGCGGGGATCTCAACGGCGCAGGCCCGTCCGCCGATATGCATCGTCCCGTCAGGGCCGGGTCCACGATGATCTGGGTCCCGCCGCTTCGGGCACCGCGACAGCTCGCCCCCGACCGATTGTCGGCGAGCCGGATCACCACTGCGGAACCGCTGCTGGATCGTCGATGGGCTCGTACTGCGCCCTACGACGCTCCGGATGCCGCTTCCCACAGGAGTCGCAGTGATCCCGCGTTGCCCGGCCGGGTACTCCCCCCCAACAGCACCACGGGTGGGTACCCGCCCGGGAACCGGCCGATGGAACGGACCGTTGAATCGTTCTCAGCGGCGCTTTCGGTACCTCGGCTGCACCCACCCGGATCCGGGCCGGGCTCCACGACCCGCGCGGGGCCTCGGCCGCCCGACGAGGGACCCCCGCGACCGGCGAGTCCCGCGGGCTGCGGACGCGAAGCGCGCCCGTGGAGCCCGCGGCCCTGAGGTGCAGGAAGCGGTGCGAGATCGGTGGCGGTGAGGTACCGGCGGCGCTAGACCGCGCCGGCGCCCGTGAGCGACCGCACCTCGACCTCCGCGTGCCTGGCCTCGTCGGGGATCTCCGCCGAGGTGACGGTGCCGAGCCAGCCCGCGACGAAACCGAGCGGGATCGACACCAGGCCCGGGTTGCGCAGCGGGAAGTACTGGAAGTCGACTCCCGGGAACAGTGACTGGGGACTCCCCGACACCACCGGGGACAGCACGACCAGCACGACCGCGGGAACCAGGCCGCCGTACACGGACCACACTGCGCCGCGAGTGGTGAAGCCACGCCAGAACAGCGAGTACAGCAGCACCGGGAGGTTCGCGGAGGCGGCGACCGCGAAGGCGAGGCCCACCAGGAAGGCGACGTTGAGTTCGCGGGCCAGCAGGCCGAGGGCGATGGCGAGGACTCCGATGCCGACCGCCGCGACTCGTGCCACCGCCACCTCGCTGCGGGGCTTACCGCGCCTGCTCCGCAGGGACGCGTACAGATCGTGCGCCACGGACGCGGAGGAGGCGAGGGTGATCCCCGCGACGACCGCGAGGATGGTCGCGAAGGCCACCGCGGTGACCACCGCGAACAGAACCGTTCCGCCGGTGGAGTCGGGCCCGCCACCCAGATCGAGGGCGAGCAGCGGCACCGCCGTGTTGCCGGCCGGGTTGGACCGGCGTACGGCGTCCGGCCCGACGAGCGCCGCGGCACCGAACCCGAGGACGATCGTCATCAGGTAGAAGCCGCCGATGAGTCCGATCGACCAGACCACCGAGCGCCGGGCGGCCCGCGCGGTGGGCACGGTGTAGAAGCGCGAGAGGATGTGCGGCAGTCCGGCCGTGCCCAGGACGAGCGCGAGCCCCAGGCTGATGAAGTCGAGGCGTGCCGTCCAGCCGCCGCCGTACTTCAGTCCCGGTGCCAGGAAGGCGCGACCGTGGCCGCTGCGCTCGGCGGCCGTGGTGAGCAACCGGTCGACGTCGCCGTGGAAGCGCAGCAGCACCAGTGCGGTGAGGGCGACCGTACCGCCGAGCAGCAGCACCGCCTTGACGATCTGGATCCAGGTGGTGGCCCGCATCCCTCCGAGCGAGACGTAGAGGACCATCAGCGCCCCCACGCCGATGACGGCCCAGGCCTGAGCGGTTCTGCCGGAGTTCCCGAGGAGCAGCGCGACCAGGCTGCCCGCCCCGACCATCTGTGCCACCAGGTACAGGACCGACACCGTCACCGAGGAGGTGCCGGCCGCGATCCGCACGGGCCTCTCCCGCATCCGGGCCGCGACCACGTCGGCGAGCGTGAACCTGCCGCAGTTGCGCACCAGTTCGGCGACCAGGAACAGCACCACCAGCCAGGCCACGAGGAACCCCACCGAGTAGAGCAGCCCGTCGTAGCCGAACAGCGCGATCACTCCGGAGATGCCGAGGAAGGAGGCGGCGGACATGTAGTCGCCGGCGATGGCAAATCCGTTCTCCATGGGTGAGAAGAGCCGACCGCCCGCGTAGAACTCCTCCGCGGAGCCCTGCCGGTGACGGCTCACCCAGGTGGTGATGGCCAGTGTGATCGCGACGAACACGCTGAACAGGAGCAGTGCCAGCGACTGGTGGTTCCCGCTCACAAGGCACCACCGCGGGCACCCCGCGTCAGTTCCTGGGTGTCCCAGCGCAGGTCGAGTGCGGCCCGGTCCCGACGCAACCGTGCATGTCGGGAGTACGCCCAGGTCAGCAGGAAGGTACTCAGGAACTGTCCGAGCCCCGCGAGCAGCGCCACGTTCACCGCGCCCGCCACCGGGCGCGCCATGAGCCCGGGCACGGTCGTCGCGGCCAGGACGTACGCGATGTACCAGGCGAAGAACCCCGCGAAGGCCGGAATCACGAAGCGCCGGTAGCGGCGGCGCACCTCCTGGAAGGCGGCGCTGCGCTGCACTTCGAGGTAGACGTCCGCGGCTGCGACGCCCTCCCGGTCCCCGCGCATCGCGGGAACGGCGGCCACCGGCGCGTCTCCCTCGGCCGACTCACCCCAGCCAGAGGCGAGCGCGTCGTACCAAGGGTCCTCGTACCGCGGGTGGCCGGGGGCTCCGGCAGTGGTCGGCACGGACCGTTCGCCCGGTGCTTCGGGGTTGTCGGGGCCGCCCTCATGTGCGTGTGGGCGACGATTGCTTGGCTGCATGCCCAAGGATGGACAGAACGGGAAGATCCCCGGCTTCCCTTCCCCGCCCTCTTCACCCCATCAGGTGACTGAGCGTGCCGGTGGCCGTGCCCCCCTGCGCGTACGCGTGACCGAACGTCCCGAGGTCTGCCCGATACCCGCCCGAGGTCTCGCGCGACCCGGGCCGCTCGCGCAGCCCGGGTCGCCGGACGGGCCTCAGGCGTCGATGCGCGACCGGTCCAGGGTCGCCGCCGAGCCCGAGATGAACTCCTTGCGCGGAGCGACCTCGTTCCCCATCAGCAGGTCGAACACCTGCTCGGCCGCTTCGAGGTCGGACAGGTTGATGCGGCGCAGTGTGCGGTGGCGGGGGTCCATCGTGGTCTCGGCCAGCTGGTCGGCGTCCATCTCACCGAGACCCTTGTACCGCTGGATGGAGTCCTTGTAGCGGATCCCCTTGCTCTGGAACTCCATGAGCTTGTCGCGCAGCTCGCGGTCCGAGTACGTGTAGACGTACTTGTCCTGGCCCTTCTTCGGCTGGATCAGCTCGAGGCGGTGCAGCGGCGGCACCGCGGCGAAGACGCGGCCGGCCTGGACCATGGGCCGCATGTAGCGCTGGAACAGCGTCAGCAGCAGGCAGCGGATGTGCGAGCCGTCCACGTCGGCGTCCGTCATCATGATGATCTTGCCGTACCGGGCGGCGTCGACGTCGAAGGTCCGGCCCGAGCCGGCTCCTATCACCTGGATGATCGCGCCGCACTCGGCGTTCTTGAGCATGTCCGTGACGGACGACTTCTGTACGTTGAGGATCTTGCCGCGGATCGGCAGCAGCGCCTGGAACTCGGAGTTGCGGGCGAGCTTGGCGGTACCGAGCGCGGAGTCGCCCTCGACGATGAACAGCTCGCTGCGCTCGACGTCGTCGCTTCGGCAGTCGGCGAGCTTGGCCGGCAGCGAGGAGGACTCCAGAGCGGTCTTCCGGCGCTGGGCGTCCTTGTGCTGACGCGCGGCGATGCGGGTGCGAGCGGCGGCGACCGCCTTCTCCAGCACCACGCGCGCCTGAGCGGCGGCATCCCGCTTCGCCGAGGTCAGGAAGGCCTTGAGCTCCTTGGAGACCACGTTGTTCACGATGCGGCGGGCGGCCGAGGTGCCCAGCACCTCCTTGGTCTGGCCCTCGAACTGCGGCTCGGCCAGCCGGACGGTGACGACGGCGGTGAGCCCCTCCAGGGCGTCGTCCTTGACGATGTCGTCCTCGGCGACGCGCAGCAGCTTCTTGGCGCGCAGGACCTCGTTCATCGTCTTGGTGACGGCCTGCTCGAAGCCGGCGACATGGGTGCCGCCCTTGGGCGTGGCGATGATGTTGACGAACGACCTGGTCGTCGTGTCGTAGCCGGTCCCCCAGCGCAGCGCGACGTCGACCCCCAGCTCGCGGGTGACCTCCGTGGGCGTCATCTGCCCGTGGTCGTCGAGGACCGGGACGGTCTCCTTGAAGGAGCCCTGCCCGGTGAAGCGGAGGATGTCGCAGACGGCCTTATCGGTGGCCAGGTACTCGCAGAACTCGCTGATGCCTCCGTCGAAGCGGAAGGACTCCTCCCCCTTGCTTCCGCCGTCGCCGAGCCCGAACTCGTCGCGGACGACGATGGTCAGGCCCGGCACCAGGAAGGCGGTCTGCCGGGCCCGCTGGTGCAGGGTGTCCAGGGACAGCCTGGCGTCCTTGAGGAAGATCTGCCGGTCGGCCCAGTAGCGCACCCGCGTGCCGGAACGGGTCTTGGGGACCTTCCTGACCTTGCGCAGACCGCTCTTCGCCTCGAAGCGGGCATCGGGTCCCGCCGAGTCGAAGGCGCCGGGCACGCCGCGGCGGAAACTGATCGTGTGCGTGTGCCCACCGCGGTCGACCTCGACGTCCAGGCGTGCCGACAGCGCGTTCACCACGGAGGCGCCCACGCCGTGCAGACCGCCGGAGGCAGCGTACGAACCGCCTCCGAACTTGCCGCCGGCGTGCAGTTTGGTCATGACGACCTCGACACCGGAGAGTCCGGTCTTGGGCTCGACGTCGACCGGGATGCCGCGGCCGTTGTCGCGGACCTCCACGGAGCCGTCGTCGTGGAGGATCACCTCGATGCGGTCGCCGTAGCCGCCCAGGGCCTCGTCCACGGCGTTGTCGATGATCTCCCACAGGCAGTGCATCAGACCGCGGCTGTCGGTCGACCCGATGTACATCCCCGGGCGTTTGCGCACGGCCTCGAGCCCCTCGAGGACGAGCAGATGCCGCGCGGTGTAGTTGGAACCGTCCCGGTCTGCTCCTGCCAGCAGCGCTGTGGACGGCACGGACGTCTCGGCGGTCACGCGGTTCGCTCCTCGCTGAATTTCAGATGGGGCCCTGGTGGGTAAGGGCACGGCTTCGGTAGCCGCACAGAGCGTACCGAGGCCTGGTAGAGCCGTTGTAACGCCACCCTCTCGAGAATCACAGCCTAGTCCAGACTCGCATACGCGTTCGATCCCTCGAAGGGGTGAAGTACATATCACGTTCCCTTGGGGGCATGAACCATTTAGGCTCCGGGCACGTCCTCATGAACAACCGGCAACCCGGCCGGGAGGGCGGACCATGACCGACAGCGCGAAACCGTAAGACACGACAGACACGCAATACGGCACATTCGCCGCCAAACCGGCAGCAGCCAGCCACTTCGGAGAATTTTCCGAGGAGAAGCCGCGAGCGGGAACGTTTTGGGGCTGGTTGGATGTTGACCCTGGTACGACAGCTCGTCGAGCTAGAGAAGAGGCGACGTGACTACTGTTCTGACCCCCGCGAGCCCGCTGACGGCCGCTGATCGCTGCGACCGCTGCGGCGCCCAGGCATACCTGCGCGTCGTCCTGCTGAGCGGCGGAGAACTGCTCTTCTGCGCCCACCACGGTCGCAAGTTCGAGCCGGAACTCAAGAAGATCGCCGCCGAGATACAGGACGAGACGGAGCGGCTCACGGCCGTTCCGGCAAGCGCCACAGAGGAAGAGCGCTGACCCCTCGTACCCACGACGAGCCGACTCCGGCACCGGTCGGTACACGGGCGGCCACCCCCGACCCGGGGGCGGCCGCCCGCGCTCGTCGTACCGCAGAACCCCCTCAGCGGCCGCCTGACGCCCCGGCGCCACCGGAAGGGGCGCCGTAGCGCTGGAGCACCCTGAGGACGTCGGAGACGCGCGTGTAGACGCCGGGCTTCCCCGGTCGGCCGCACCCGCTCCCCCAGGAGACCAGACCTACCAGCCGGCCCCGGGCCACCAGCGGACCGCCGCTGTCCCCCTGGCAGGCGTCCGGGCCCCCCTGGGGCTCCCCGGCGCACAGCATGCTCGCGGCGGCATAGGTGCCGTCCGCGCTCCCCGGGTAGGCCTGCTCGCACAGCGCGTCGGGCAGCACCTGGACGCGTGCCGCCCGGAGGCGGGTGGCGTAGTCGCCGCCGCCCGTCGTGTCCCCCCACCCGTAGACCATCGCGGCCGTGCCCGCGGCGTAGGCGGGGTCGCCCTCGGCCGCCATCCCGATGACGGAGTCCGCCGGAAGGTCCTCGGCGAGAGTCAGGACGGCGAAGTCGCCGGCGTTGCCGACCGGGTCGTAGTCGGGGTTCACCCACACCCCGCTCACCGCGACCTCCCGGCCCTGCCCCGAGAGCAGGTGCGTGCGCCCCTCGATGACCTTCAGATCCCGTGCCGCGCCCGGCGGAGCCCCCAGAACCTCCTCACCCATGCAGTGGGCGGCGGTCAGCACGGTGCTCGGACCGACCACCGCGCCCCCGCAGAACTGGCCCGCCCGGGTACCGCCGAACCGGTCACGGCTGGACAGCGCGACCGTCCAGGGACTCTCCGTCACGTCCACCGGGAATCCTCCGACGACGACGCTGCCGGCGGACGCCGGCGCCGGGGACACCAGCGGTATCGCCAGTGCGATGGCCACCAGGGCCAGCGGCCGGGTCAGCACCCGGGCAAGAGAACGTCGCATACCTTGCACCTCACTCTGGGTTGATTGCCAGGAACCCAGAGTGATTCAACCCTCTCCGTACCGCACCCGGGTACGTTTCGGGCGTATCGCGCCCCGAGAGTCGGCGGGCGGGGGCCGCACGGTGCAGTTCCGCGTCTCGCGTCTCGCGTCTCGCGTCTCGCGTCTCGCGTCTCGCGTCTCGCGTCTCGCGTCTCGCGTCTCGCGTCTCGCGTCTCGCGTCTCGCGTCTCGCGTCTCGCGTCTCGCGTCTCGCGTCTGCGGCAGCGTCGGCTGCCGCCGCCTCGCGAGGACCGCGTGCCCGCATCGGCTTCGGCGGTGCGGGCGGACGGGAAAGACCCGACCCCCGAGGACCGTCGGGTCCTCGGGGGTCGGGTCAAGGCACGAGGCCGGTCCCGCCGACGGCGCCCGGAGCCGGGGCCTGCATCGGCCGCCGGGGAAGCACGGGGCTCGCCCCACGCCCTCCGACGCCGCCGGGGCGGTCGCGGTCAGTCGAGGTAGTCGCGGAGCACCTGCGAACGCGAGGGGTGCCGCAGCTTGGACATGGTCTTGGACTCGATCTGGCGGATGCGCTCACGGGTGACGCCGTAGACCTTGCCGATCTCGTCGAGGGTCTTCGGCTGACCGTCGGTGAGACCGAAACGCATGGAGACGACTCCCGCCTCACGCTCGGACAGGGTGTCCAGGACGGAGTGCAGCTGCTCCTGCAGCAGTGTGAAGCTGACCGCGTCGGCCGGTACGACCGCCTCGGAGTCCTCGATCAGGTCACCGAACTCGCTGTCGCCGTCCTCACCCAGCGGGGTGTGAAGCGAGATGGGCTCGCGACCGTACTTCTGGACCTCGATGACCTTCTCCGGGGTCATGTCGAGTTCCTTGGCCAGCTCCTCTGGGGTGGGCTCGCGGCCCAGATCCTGGAGCATCTGGCGCTGCACCCGGGCGAGCTTGTTGATGACCTCGACCATGTGCACCGGGATGCGGATGGTACGGGCCTGGTCGGCCATGGCGCGGGTGATCGCCTGGCGGATCCACCAGGTGGCGTACGTGGAGAACTTGTAGCCCTTGGTGTAGTCGAACTTCTCCACCGCGCGGATCAGACCGAGGTTGCCTTCCTGGATGAGGTCCAGGAAGAGCATGCCGCGGCCGGTGTAGCGCTTGGCCAGGGACACCACCAGCCGGAGGTTGGCCTCCAGCAGGTGGTTCTTGGCCCGGCGGCCGTCCTCGGCGATGATCTCCAGCTCGCGCTTGAGCTTCGGCGCGAGCTTGTCGGAATTGGCCAGCTTGTCCTCGGCGAACAGGCCCGCCTCGATGCGCTTGGCGAGCTCCACCTCCTGCTCGGCGTTGAGCAGCGGGACCTTGCCGATCTGCTTGAGGTAGTCCTTGACGGGGTCGGCGGTGGCGCCGGCTGCAGCGACCTGCTGCGCGGGCGCGTCGTCCTCGTCCTCGTCGGACAGCACGAAGCCGGCGTTCTCGGTGCCCTCGGGCTCCTCGCCCGGCTTGGCCTCCTCGGTCGCCTCTTCCTCGACCAGCTCGGCGCCGTCCTTCTTGGCGGTCGTCTTCTTGGCCGCCGTCTTCTTGGCGGTCGTCTTCTTGGCCGCCGTCTTCTTGGCGGTCGTCTTCTTGGCCGCCGCCTTCTTGGCGGGAGCGGCTTCCTCAGCGGGTTCGACGGCGGGCTCGGCGGGCGCGGCCGGGGCAGCCGGGGCGGTGGCGGTGGCCTTCCTCGACGTCACCGCCTTCGCGGCGACCGCCCTGGTGGCGGTGCGCTTGGCCGGGGTCTTCGCTGCGACGCTCTTTCGGGTGCGCTTGTTGGGCTCCGCGGCACTGACCATCAGCGTCACACCCTCTTCCTCGAGGATCTGGTTGAGGCTGCGCAGTACGTTCTTCCACTGAGTGGCCGGAATCTGGTCAGCTTCGAAGGCCCGCCGCACATCGTCGCCGGCGATCTGCCCCTCAGCCTTTCCCCGCTCAATGAGCGCCATGACAGAGACGGACTCGGCGATCTCCGGCGGGAGCGTACGGGATGTGCTGGCCGACACGAACAACCTCTCGGAACGTTGGAAAACGGCTTCCGGCACCGTCCGCAGGGGACAGGAGCCGACCGCCGGCTTGGGGATGGGCCGACGGCGCGGGCTGGGGCCGGGAAGGATCACAGCACCGAAACCGGCGTCCGTATTCCCTTCGCGGCAGTCACCTCTTAGGTCATCGCGCTGCTCCCACGAGCGTTACGCCCAATCTGCGTGGCCCGAGTCACACCCCGTAAGCATCCATAAACAATCATAAGCGGACACATGTGGTCACCGGTGTCCTGAGGGGACGGACCGTCGGATCGCCCGCCGCACCCCGCCGGGCCGCGCCGCGCCGCCGGACGGCCACATCACCGACCCCGACGGCGTCGACCGGTGGCGGTCGGGGCCCGCAGCTCCTGACCGGCGATGCGGGCCCCGACCGGGCGACGATCACGGCCGGACGTCGCCACGGACGGCCGGGGGACGTCGCCACGGGCGGGGTGACGACTCCGACCGGGCAGCCTCGGTGCGCAGTCAGTGCTCGCGCGGGGCCGGAACCACGCGCTCCACCTCGGGATGAACCGTGAGCAGTTGCCGCATGGCCGACTCGGCGGCCCCGCCGTCACCCGAGGCGAGGGCGTCGACGATCCTGCCGTGGTGCGCCAGGCTCGCCTCACTCGGCCGGTCACAGCCCGTGACCGGCCCACCCGACACCTGGAGGGCGGCGGACACGATCCCGGAGAGGTGTTCCAGCATGCGGTTCCCCGCGACCTGGATCAGCAGCGCATGGAACTCGCTGTCGGCACGGGAGAAGGTGAGACCGTCACCCTGCCCCAGCGCATGGCCCATGATCTCGACCATGTCGGCCAGGCGCTGCTGCACTTCCTCCCGTCCGTGACCGGCGGCGAGACGCGCCGCGAGCGGTTCGATCGTCCAGCGCAGCTCGGTCAGCTCGCGCCGCTGATCGTCGCGCTGCGGCCCGAAGGCGCGCCATTCGATGATGTCCGGATCGAGGAGGTTCCAGTCGCTGACCGGACGCACTCGCGTGCCCACGTTCGGGCGGGCACTGACCAGCCCCTTGGCTTCCAGGACCCGGAGCGACTCGCGGACGACGGTGCGGGAGACCTCGAAGCGCTGCCCGATCTCCTCGGGCACCAGGGGGCGGTCGGCGCCCAGGTCGCCGGAGACGATCATCTGTCCCAACTGCTGTACGAGTTGGCCGTGCAGCCCGCGCCCGCGGCTGCCCGCCGTACGCCGGCCCACACGCCCCAGCTCCGAGTGGTCCGCGCCGTCCCAGGAGGGAGGTCCGACGCGGTCGGCGGCGGGCGTCTCGGCGTACGGATAGCGGTCGAGTTCGCCCGGAGCGGCGAGACCGGAGTCTGCGGAACGGGCGGCGGTCATCATGGTGTGCGCAAGGGTACTCACGGGATTGTTTGTCGGCGCTGCCGCCAACTCCCTTGAGGGCTTTGGTGAAAAGCACACGAAAGGGTGATCGCTCACCCCGTCGTAATTGACGCCTTATCGGAAAGAATCGGGCATTCCTTGAGGAGTTGTGGGCGGCCGGGGTCCGACAGGGCCCGGCCGGGGCCGTCATCGGACCCGGCCGCGCAGGGTGGTGAGCAGATACGTGCAGAGCAGAGCGGTCAGTGACAACGTCAGAGCCCCGCCCACGGGTTGGACGACCAGGCGCGCCACGCCGGTGAGCCAGCGCTCACCGCCGAACGGCCAGAACCCCAGGAACATCTCGCGCACCCGGACGGGCAGTCCGGCCGCCGTCCGCACGTCCACTCCCTCAAGCCCCTTGTGCACCAGGGGCACCACGAGAATCGGGACCGCGATGACGGCGGCGAGCCCGGCGGTGGTGGACCGGAACACCCCCGCCGCCAGCGCCCCGGCCCAGGCGCAGCCGATGACCAGCCCGATCCAAGCCGCGGCCGTCGCAGGCCACTGAACGGGAATCCGGGAGACCTCACCTCCGTAGACGAGGTGGAGCACTTCGGCGTCGCAGCCCACCGCGAGGAGCGCCAGCACGAGGGCGGTGAAAGCGGAGACGAGGAGCTTGGCCGCCAGCAGTCCGAGCCGGCGGGGGACGGTGCCGCGGTCGGTCGCCAGTGCGGGGTGGCGGAACTCGTCCCCGAACGCCCATGCGCCGAGCAGTCCGGCGCCGAGGGCGGCCGGGGGAAGCGGAACCTCCCGGGGCCAGGCGGCCAGCAACCGCCCCTGCGACGTGTGGCCGAGGTGCGCCAGCACCACGGCCGTGACCGCGGACAGGAGCAGCACGACCGCAGACGTGAGGAATCCGGTGCCGACTCCGGCGGCCCGTCGCAGTTCGTAGCGGAGCGGCCGCAGCGGACCGGGGGCGGGACGGACGGAGATCGGCGGCAGGGCGGACGGCACGGCCCCGGAGCCGAGGGCCCGCTGTCCATGGGACCGGCGTGAGCGGGAGCCGGAGGCGTGCCCGTCGAAGTCGGCGGTACTGCCGCATGCGTCGCGTACCGGCGTCACGGGCGCCGGGTGCGCGCTCCCGTCTCCCGTGGCAGGGGCCGGCGACGGACCGGTGGCCCCGGCAGCGGCCGCCTGCGCCCCGTGCCCGACGGGCGGAGCGGCAACGCGGCCGGCGTCGTGCGCTCCGCGAGCGGGTTCCTCGTCCTCCCGGCCGGCGTGAGGCCGGGTCGGCTCCGCCGGCGCACCGCCGGTGTCCTGGAGTTCCTCCCGGGGTGTTTCCGCCCCCTGCCCGCCCGGATCCTCCGGGGCGCCGGAGGGCGGTGGACCCGCTTCCACGGTCAGGGCCTCCGCGGCGCCGCACAGCGCGGGCGGACGGTGGTCCGGGGCCCCGGGACCCATGTCGCCCACCTCGTCCGCGAGTCGGTGGACGAGGATGCGGTTCCGGAACGCGGTCTCGCCGACGTCGGCACAGGTGCTGCCGTACACCGAGAGGCGGTTGCCGCTCTCCGGGACGACCTCCACGGAGCAGCGGGCGGCGCGGGCCTCCCGGGCGAGGACCGCCGCCAGGCGGGCGGCCTGGGGGCTGCGGACGGCCACCCGGGGACGGAGTCGGGTGCGGGCGAAGTCCGCGACCTCCTGGTCGGCGACCAGCCTGCCCCGTGCGAGGGTGACGACCCGGTCCGCTTCTCGGGCGGCTTCCCTGGGGTCCTCGACGGAGAGCAGCACGGTGCCGCCCCGGGCGGCGTGCGTCCGCAGCATGCCGTAGAGCCAGCGGCTCTCGGCCGCGGACAGCCCTCGGGCCGGTTCGTCGAGGACGAGCGTGTGGGGGTCCGCGAGGAGAGCGCAGGCGAGGCCCAGGCGGCGGTCCATGCCGTGCGAGAGGGTACCCAGGCGTTCTTCGCGCAGGCCGGCCAGGTCGACGGCGTCAAGGATCTCGTCGGCCCGGCGCACCGGAACGCCGACCGCGGCGCACAGCATGCGCAGATGGCCGCGCACGGAACGGGCCGGATGTCCCGGGACATCCCCCAGCACCACCCCGACCTCCCGCGCCGGGTGGGCGATGCGGTGCAGCGGACGGCCTCGGAAGTGGGCGAGGCCCCGGCCCCGTTGAAGTCCCAGCATGAGTCTGAACGCCGTGCTCTTGCCGGCGCCCGGCGACCCGAGCAGCGTGGTGACGCGCGCCGCCGGCGCCGTGAAGGAGACGTCGTCGACGGCGGGCGGAAGGTCCTTGCGGGAGGTGCTGGTCAGTCCGAAGGCCTGGATCACCCGCAGCAAGATAGCGTGCCAAATCGCCCTTTTCGGGCATCTGCGAGTTATCGATCGGACACGCGGGCGCACCGGCCGCCGTTCCGGCGGCGCGCGTCGCCTGCTCCTCAGGGCAGCCGCGGACGTCCGGCGGCCGCTCCGGGCGTCACACCTCGGGGCGCAGCATCGGCGGGTTGAGCAGGGTGGCGCCGCCGGCCCGGAACAGTTGCGCGGGGCGACCGCCCTGACGTGTGGTGGTACCACCGGTGGGCACCAGGAAGCCGGGGGTTCCGGTCACCTTGCGGTGGAAGTTGCGCGGATCCAGAGCCACACCCCAGACCGCCTCGTAGACGCGGCGCAGCTCACCGACGGTGAACTCCGGAGGGCAGAACGCGGTCGCCAGGGAGGAGTACTCGATCTTGGAGCGGGCGCGCTCCACCCCGTCGGCGAGGATCTGGGCGTGGTCGAAGGCGAGTGGCGCGACCGGTTCCCCGTCCCGGCCGTAGCCGCCCTGCTGGAGGAGGTCCTCCACCGGCGCCCAGCGGGCGTTGCTGGCGTCGCCGCCGGCTCGGGGCGCGGGCAGGTCGGGCGCCAGCGCGAGGTGGGCGACGCTGACCACGCGCATCCGCGGATCCCGCTTGGGGTCACCGTAGGTGGCGAGCTGTTCGAGGTGGGCGCCGTGCTCCTGCGCGGGCACGTGGGGGTCGTGCGCCGTCAGCCCGGTCTCCTCGGACAGCTCCCGTGCGGCGGCCTGCGCGAGGTCCTCGTCGTCGCGGACGAAGCCCCCGGGAAGCGCCCAGCGCCCCTGGAAGGGGGACTCACCCCTGCGCACCGCCAGCGCGCACAGGGAGTGTCGGCGCACGGTCAGCACGACCAGGTCCACGGTGACGGCGAAGGGTGGAAAGGCTGACGGGTCGTAGGGCATGCCGCGATCATAGTCGTCTGCCTGACGATAAACACTCCCTTCGCCGGTCGGATCGATGGCTGATCCCCCTTCGCGCCCGCGCGCACCCGCTGCGTCCGCCGTCCGTACGTCCGCCCGCTTTCCCTCGAGGTCACACCCGTAGGCGCAGCCCCTCCGCCGCCTCCTCGACCATGGCGAGGCCGAGTCGGCTGACCCGCACCGAGAAGGGGGCGCCGGCCACCCTCAGCCCGGTCAGGGAGATCTCCCCCAGGGGGGCGCTGGACAGCGGCCGCAGCGTGACGGACCGGGCGGGGACGTCCGGGCGGACACCGGCGAGCGTGGTCAGCAGCAGCACACCCGCAGCGGCGGCTGCGGCCGCGGGCCGGCAGGCCGCCGGGTGCGGCAGGGGCGCCCCGCCCTCGCAGCGCTGCTCACCCGCGTACATCTCGGGGAGCCGATGACCGAAGGTCTCGGCGGCGTCCAGTACGCCTCGCAGCAGAGCGGCCGCCTCGCGCTCGTATCCGGACGAGGCCAGGCCGGCGACGGCGAGTGCCGTTTCCTGGACCCGGACGGCGCCGCCGCGGTGGCCGAGGGGGTTGTATCCGGGTTCCTTCGCGCCGAGTCCGCGCAGTCCCCAGCCGCTGTCCAGGGCGGGGCTCCCGAGCAGCCGGGCGAGGCGCCCGGTCTGCACCCGGTCCAGCAATCCGGGTGCCTGCTCCCCACCGCCGAGCAGACCGGTGTCGAGCAGGTGGACGGCCGCCGCACCCAGGTGCGGGACGACTCTGCCGTCCGGCGTGCGCGCCGCGGCTGGTCGGCCGCCGCCGGGGTCGTCGGTCCAGAACTCCCGCCGGAACGCGGACCGCAGCCGGTGCGCCCGCTCCCGCAGCTCGGCGCCGCCCGGCCGGCCGCAGGCGTCGAGCAGGTCGGCGCCGAGGAGGGCGGCGCGGTGGGCGTGGGCCTGGGTCTCGCAGCGGACCGGCGCCCGGGGGTGCGGGTCGCTCAGGTACGGGCCGTCGCCGAGGGCCGACCGCAGCCAGAACAGGGACCGCTCGGCCGCGGGCAGCAGTTCCTCCAGTTCCCGGTCCGGGAGTCCCCAGCGGCGGGCCTCGGCCAGCAGCGCGGGGAAGAGGAGGGTGGCCTCCGTGCCGGTGGACGCCGGGGGCAGGTGGACACCCGCGTCCCGGAGCGGTCCCGGAATCATGCCCGTCTCCGGGCCCGGGCCACCGAGCTGCGTGCGGGCGAGGATGCGCAGCGTGCCCGACGCCAGTCGGGGGCCCAGAGGCAGTGCCATCCGGGCCGCGGCGAGCGCCTCCGCCGGGGCCGGCCCGCAGCGCCATGGAGCACTGGCCGCGAGGTGGCTGTCGCGGGGGTGCGCCGGATCGCGCAGGGTCAGCGCACGCAGGTCCTCGATGCTCGTGCGGAGCAGGGGGCGGGCGCGCGGATCGTCGCCCTCGGCACATGCCGCTGCCAGCGGGGAGGCCGCTCCCCGACCCGCCGCCCGGGCCGGACCGGCCCAGTGGGGCCGCATCCGCAGCCTTACTCCGGCGCTGCCGCCGGGGGGGCACCGTGATGTCCCAGCGCAGCAGTCCCGCCGAGACCACGGCGTCCGCGGGCGCCGGTTCGGCCGTGACCGAGGCGGGGGTACCGGATCCCGACCAGCGCAGCCCCGCGCCGTGAACGACGGCCGGCAGTTCCGGCCCCTCACGTCCGGACGCCACCGACGCGAGGTCGGCGAGGTCCGTACCGAGCGCCACCTCGACCGGCAGGCGCAGCGGACGCCGGGACGCGCTGCGCAGTGTGATCAGCTCGGTCCCGTCCGCGCAGCGGGTCCGCTCCACGACGAGGTCCGGGTCGGGGCCGGGTTCCGGAGAGACCCGCAGAGTGCCGACGAAGCAGGCGCGGTCGGGGCCGGCCATCCGTGCCTGGAGGGTGAGCGGTTCACGCCCGGCCACCCGGACCTGGCAGCGGGAGAGCACCCGCCGCCCCGCGTGGTAGAACCCTCCGGGTCCCCGGCCGGTGAGTTGCGCGTGCTCCGTGGAGATCGCCAGGTCCGGAAGCGCCACGCAGATCAGGGCGGCGTGGACGGGGGGCGGTTCGCCGGGGCGGTGCGGAGGTGTTGTCGGGGGTTCTTGCCGCGGGGCGCCGGACGGTGCGAGGGGTGCGGCGGGACCCGGCAGCGGCGCTCGGTGTTCCGGCCCGGCGGGCCGGGGGTGCCTCTATGTCCTTCGTCAAGCCTGGACTGGTCATGCGACGGCTGCTTCAGGGAC
>NZ_JBJZOJ010000068.1:0-40814 GCF_047200655.1 Streptomyces sp. MS06 | reverse complement strand
CCCCCCCCCCCCCCCCCCCCCTCCCGGTGCGACGGCGGGGGCGACCGGGGCGCCTGGTGCGGTCGCCGCGGCTGATGCGGTCGGGGCGCGGGTCAGCCCTTGGTGGTGCACTTCGGCAGGTCGGCGACCGCTCCGGAGCGGATGTCCTTCAGCGCGCCGATGGCGTCCGCGATGGTCTTCACCCTCACCAGGGTGAGCCCGTCGGGCACGTCCTTGGCCGCGGCGGCGCAGTTGGCGGCGGGCGTCAGGAAGTACCGGGCGCCCTTGTCGCGCGCGCCGATGGTCTTCATCTCGACGCCGCCGATCGGTCCGACCTTGCCGCCGTCGTCGATGGTTCCGGTGCCTGCGACGAACTTCCCGCCGGTGAGACTGCCCGGGGTCAGCTTGTCGTAGATGCCGAGCGCGAACATCAGCCCGGCGCTGGGACCCCCGACGTCGGCCAGCTTGATGTCGATGGTGAACGGGAAGGTGTGGTCCGTTCCGGCCGAGATGCCGACGATGGCCCGCTTCTCACCGCTGTCGTCGGAGGTGGTCGTGGTGATCGTCACGTTACGGGTGGTGTCCGCCGACCGGTGCTCCTTCTCGGCGGCCTCCTGCTCCTTGGCGGGCACGATGGTGAACTCCACGTCCTGGCCGGGCTGGTGCTTGGTCACCAGTTCGGCGACGTCGGCCGGCTTCTTGACCGGCGTACCGTCCACGGCCTTGATCACGTCCCCGGCGTGCAGCTTGCCCTGCGCGGGGGCGCCCTTCACCACGGCGGAGACGATCACCCAGGACTGCACCGGGATGCCGAGTTCCCCGAGCGCGGCGACCTTGGCGCTCTCCTGGGACTGGCTGAACTCCTCGGCGTTCTCCTGGTTCGACTGCTCCTCCGTCTTGCCGTCCGGGTAGAGGGTGTCGTGCGGCACGACGCGGTTGTCGTGGGCGAGCCACCCGAAGACCGCCTCGACCAGGTTCATCCGGTAGTTGGCGCTGGTGACCCGGACGGTGGTCATGTTCAGGTGGCCGTCGCTCCGGTACGTGTCGTGCCCGGAGATCTGCAGCACCGGCTCGCCGTCGTGCTCACCGAGGGTGTTCACCGTGGGCCCCGGGGACATCTCCGCGTAGGGCACGGGGATGAACACTCCCGCGCAGAGGAGCGCGATCAGCATCAGCGTGGAGGCGAGCATCGTCGCGGTGCGGCGTGGCATGCCACGACAGTACGGGACGGCTCCGGCGGCGCACCGTCAGGGCCGCCGAAGGTGGCCGCCTCAGGTGCCGGAGGGAGACCTCTCCCTGGCCACGTCCTGCGGCTCCGGCATCGACGGCGTCTCCGGGACCGCGGGCTTCCCCGGCGCCGCCGGGTCGCCGACTGCCGCCGGGTCGCCGGTCGCCGCCGGACCCTCCAGGAGGACCGAGGGCCTTTCCATGGCGGCACGGAAGCGGGCGTAGCCGTCGAGCTCCGGGCCGTCACCGCGGACGCCGTGTGTGCGGTTGGCCCAGCTGCCCCACAGGCCGGCGCCGATCCCCGCGAAAAGCGGAATCAGCAGCCAGACGAGCGCGCCCATGCCGACCTCCCGACCTCACGTGAGCGATGGCACCTCACTGATCAGCAGGCTTGCCATCCGCAGAGTCAACGCTCACGTGCCCCGGACGGTTGCGCAACCGGAACTCAGGCCTGCCGGGGTACGAGGCGGAAGCGGACGTGGCCTCGCGGCGGCGGGACCGCGGACGCCGGGAACCGCCGGCCGAGTGAACCGCAGGACCGCCTGGCAGAGCCGGCCTGGGCCGGCCGCCGCGGCGGCTACGCGCCGACCCACTCCTCGTTGCCGTCGGAGAAGGTCTGGTGCTTCCAGATGGGCACCTCGTGCTTGAG
Source organism: Streptomyces sp. MS06 (assembly GCF_047200655.1). Taxonomy (NCBI): domain Bacteria; kingdom Bacillati; phylum Actinomycetota; class Actinomycetes; order Kitasatosporales; family Streptomycetaceae; genus Streptomyces; species Streptomyces sp. MS06. The sequence continues at coordinate 38,959 of NZ_JBJZOJ010000068.1, read as the reverse complement.
GTCGTCGATCAGCTTCCGGCAGGCCTCGAAGGCATCCCCGCGATGCGGGCACGACACGGCCACGACGACGGCGAGGTCGCCGATCCCGAGGTCCCCCACGCGATGGACGGCGGCGAGCGCCCGTACGGGGTACTCGGCGGCGACCTTCTCCGCGATCCGGCGCATCTCCGCCTCGGCGCTCGGGTGGCTGGAGTAGGCCAGCTCGTCCACGTCGCTGCCGCCGTCGTGGTTCCGCACGGTGCCCACGAACAGGGCGGTTCCACCGGCCGCGCCGTCCCCGACGGCCCGGAAGACCTCGTCCACGGACAGCGCGGTGTCCCGGACGGCGATCAGCTTGACGGGATCGTGCGCGGCCTGCTCGCCGGGATGGTCATACGTCGGTGCCATGGCCCCATCGTGCCGCACCCGGCGACGGCACGGAACAGACGCATCCCCCGGCCCGGGGGCGCGCCCCCTTGGAGATACGTACGGATGCACGGACCGGCGCGGAGCATCCGCCACGCGCCGGCCGCGCTGCGTTCACCGCCGAACAGGCGGCCCTCAGATCCGCCGCCGCGCCTTCCTGGCCCGCCGCACCACGGCTGCGGCGCCCAGCAGCGCGACCGTCGCTCCCGCGGCACCCGCGGCCGTGGCGTCCTTCCTGCCCAGCCGGCGCCCGGCGACCGCGTGCCGGCCGGAAGCCTCCTCCAGCAGCTCGGCCAGCACCTCCTCGTTGGTCCACCGGGGCCGCCATCCCGCCTCGTGCAACCGGCTCCCGCTGACCACCCAGGGGTGCATCGTGTACGCCAGGTCTCCCGCGGGGGAGGGGGTCAGGCCGATGCGGTGCAGCCGGGCCGCCGCGCCCAGGGCGACCGCCGAGGGCAGCTCCATGCGCCGGATGCCGCTGAGCTCCTCGACCTCCTCCTGCTCCAGCCACCCGTCGCAGCCGACCGCCAGCTCGCCGTCCACCCGCTCCTGAACGGCGTACTCCAGCGCGCTGCACAGGTCCTCCACGTGGCAGAACTGCCAGGCCGGTCGCGAACCGGCCACCACCAGCAGCCTGGGTGACTCGAAGTACCTGGTCAGGGCGGTGTCGGTGCCGCCGACGAGCAGGGCGGGCCGGACGACGGTGACGTTCAGTCCGGGGTGGGCGCGCGGGGCCCGCCGCGCCAGCCGCTCGATCTCCAGCAGGTCCCCGACGCCGGTGGCCTCCGCCGTGGCCCGCAGCTCCGCGTCCTCGGACAGCGGCAGCTCGTTGTCCGGCAGCGCCCCGTACACCATCGCCGAGGTGCACAGCACGACCCGGTGCACCCCGGCCGCCGCGGCGGCCGTCAGCACGGTCTGCGTCCCCCGGACGTTGTACGCCGTCCGGGCCGCGGAATCGGAGCCGAGGTCGAGATCGAGCGCGAGGTGGACCACGACGTCGGCGCCCCGCAGCTTGTCGGCGACGGCGGGATCGCGCACGTCGAGCAGGTGCCACTGCGCCGCCGCGCAGTCGCCGCGCCGCTCGTCGATGGCGATGACCCGTCTGACCTCGTCCGAGGCGGCCAGTCGCTCGGTGAGCAGGGCACCGACGCCGGTGGCGGCTCCGGTGACCGCGACGACGGGCCGGCGGCCCGCTGCCTTCTCGCCGGAGTGCGGCACTGCTGCCGGGCGGTGGTCGGGCGACGGGCGGGTGGATCGGTTTCGCGCTGCGCGAACCTGTGGATCTGGGGAACTCACCGGGCGTCTCCAGCGGTTGTCTTCATACGAGCGCGAGTGACGCGTACGTACCAGGTGGCATCCATCCTGCCGCAGGCCCCCGCTCGGCGAAGCATCGAGGCCGGAACCGCCCGCGGTGTCTACGCTGGGTGGTGTTGTCGGGCAGTCGTGCCGTCGGAAGAAGACCGGCGGCCTTAACAGCCGAGGAATCCCGTGAGTGACACCCCATTCGGATTCGGCCTTCCGCCGGAGGAGCCGGAGAACGGCGACGAGGGCAAGAAGAAGGACCAGGAGAGCGGTGGTGGCCAGGGACCGGCCAACCCGTTCGGTTTCGGACTGTCCGGAGCCGGAGGCCCGGGCGGCCCCGGTGCGGACAATCCGCTCGCTGCCATGTTCGGTTCCCTGAACCCCAACGACCTGGGCGCCGCGTTCCAGCAGCTCGGCCAGATGCTCTCCTACGAGGGCGGCCCGGTGAACTGGGACATGGCCAAGCAGATCGCCCGGCAGACGGTGTCCCAGGGCACCGCTGACGGCACCAAGGACGCCAGCGTCGGCCCCGCCGAGCGCAGAGCGGTCGAGGAGGCGGTACGCCTGGCCGACCTGTGGCTCGACGACGCCACCTCGCTGCCCTCCGGGGCGGGCTCCGCGGTGGCGTGGAGCCGTGCGGAGTGGGTGGAGGCCACCCTGCCCGCCTGGAAGGAGCTCGTCGACCCGGTCGCCGAGCGGGTCGGCGGCGCCATGGGCGACATCCTGCCCGAGGAGATGCAGGCCATGGCGGGCCCGCTGATCGGCATGATGCGCTCGATGGGCGGTGCCATGTTCGGCACGCAGATCGGGCAGGCCGTCGGCGTGCTCGCGGGTGAGGTCGTCGGCTCCACGGACGTCGGTCTGCCGCTCGGCCCGGCCGGCAGGGCCGCACTGCTGCCGGTCAACGTCGACGCCTTCGGCAGGGACCTGGGCGTGCCGCAGGAGGAGGTACGCCTGTACCTCGCCCTCCGGGAGGCCGCCCACCAGCGTCTCTTCGCGCACGTGCCGTGGCTGCGCTCGCACCTGTTCGGCGCCGTCGAGGGGTACGCCCGCGGGATCAAGGTCGACACGGCCAAGCTGGAGGACGTCGTCGGCCAGTTCGATCCGCAGAATCCGGAGGAGCTGCAGGAGGCACTCCAGCAGGGCATGTTCCAGCCGGAGGACACCCCGGAGCAGAAGGCCGCGCTGGCCCGGCTGGAGACGGCCCTGGCGCTCGTCGAGGGCTGGGTGGACGCGGTCGTCCACGCGGCCGCGAAACCTCGCCTGTCGTCCGCTGACGCCCTCCGCGAGACGCTGCGCCGCCGTCGCGCCACGGGCGGTCCTGCCGAGCAGACCTTCGCCACGCTCATCGGGCTGGAGCTGCGCCCGAGGCGCCTGCGGGACGCCTCCAGGCTCTGGGCCTCGCTCACGGACGCCCGCGGAGTCGACGGCCGAGACGCGCTGTGGGCCCACCCGGACATGCTGCCGACCGCCACCGATCTGGACGACCCGGACGGCTTCGTCCACCGCGAGCAGCAGGTCGACTTCTCCGAGCTGGACAGGATGCTGGGCGAGGCGGCGGGCAAGCCGGACCTGCGCAAGCGGGACCGGGGTGAGGCCGAGGCCGGCGACGACTCCGACGATCGCAGGAGCGACGGCGGGGGCGACGGCGCGGAGTGAGCCTGCACGAGGACGCGGTCCTCACCCTGAAGGGGTACACGGGCCAGGAGGAACTGCGGCAGGCCTACCTGGACCATCTGGGTGCTCACCCGGACGGCGTGTGGAAGGCCTGCCGTGCCGGCCACCTCACGGCGAGCGCCCTGGTGATCGACCCGGAGGGCGCCCGGGTGCTGCTGACGCTGCACCGCAAGCTCCGCATGTGGCTGCAGACCGGCGGCCACTGCGAGCCGCAGGACGCCTCCCTGGAGGCGGCGGCACTCCGCGAGGCCGCCGAGGAGTCCGGTGTCGCGGGGCTGAATCCGCTGCCGGGCGGCCCGGTGCGGCTGGACCGGCATCCGATCCCGCCGCCCTGCCACTGGCACCTGGACGTGCAGTACGCGGTCCTCGCCCCGTCGGATGCCGTGCACACCGTCAGTGAGGAGTCACTGGACGTGCGCTGGTTCGCCTACGACGAGGTGCCGGACGTGGCCGACGAGTCGGTGGTACGGCTGCTGGAGGCGGCCCGTGCACGCCTCCGGGCGGTCACCTGACGGCTCCCCTTCAGGTGACCGCGGGAAGGACCGGGAGGGGGGAGCGCCCCGTGCGGGTGGGCTCCCCACCGGGCGGTCCGGACGGCCGCACTCGGCCGGCCGGTCCCGGGCGGCTCAGCTCCAGACGTTGCCCTGGTTCTGGCCGCGGGCGCCGTGCTGGCCCATGCCGTACTGCGCGGCGAGCCCCTGACCGATGGCCGCGTTCTGCGGCGGCAGCAGCTCGCTCGGCTGGACGAGCGCGAACCCGGAGCCCATGAAGCTGAGCTCCCAGCCCTCCCCGGTGCTCCCGCGGCGGCGCCACACCCCGGAGGAGTGCGTCTGGGCCTGCATCTGCACCCGCAGCCCGGTGGACCAGGCCACGATGGCGTCCGCGTCGCAGTTGACGTACTTGTCCGGTGTGACCTGCATCAGCAGCGGCGCACCCGAGGTCATCAGAGCGACCTTGCCGTGCCCGGTGATGTTGAGCTGGTACTTCCCGGAGCCGGAGATGCCGTACAGGCTGTCCACGGCGATGATCTCGTGGTGCAGCGAGGAGTCCATCGCGAGGACGTAGCTGCTGTCGACGGTCAGCCCCTCCTGCTCGACGTCCATGACGTGCACGTACTGGGCGAGGTTGGCGAGATAGACGGTGCCCTGCCCGTGGCAGCGCATCAGGTCCAGACCCTCACCGGTGTAGGCCTGCGCGTGGGACTGGTGGTGGCTGCGGTACTCGGCGTCGAACTCGACGAGCCCCTGGTAGGCGACCATGGTGCCCTTGCGGGCGAGGAGGTCGTCGTGGCCTTCCAGGGCGACCCGCAGCATCTGCTTGTTCTGCAGGCTCCAGCGTTCCTGGGCCTGCTGGTCGTTGTGGGCGAAAAGCGAGCTCTGCATGTCTTCCTGACTCCCCCTCAGCCCCGCACCCGGAGGCGGTCGGTGCCGTCCTCGCTGGGCTGGACGACGACGATGCCCTGACCGGAGAAGGCCATCTGGTAGGCCTCACCGCTGCCCCGGCCGATCAGGGACTGCGCCTTGAAACTGCGCTTGCCCTTCACCTTCAGGTTCGGCGACCAGGCGACGAGTGCGTCGGGATCGACGTACGTCTCGTCCTCACCGCCGCCGCAGTCGACCACGATCGGCTTGCCCCGGGAGGTCAGCGCGACCCAGCCCTGCCCGGAGATCTTCGTGTTCCACATCCCCTGACCAGCGAACTTCGCCAGTCCCTTGACCCGCTCGACACCCCACTGGAGATGGGCGTCGAAGGCGAGCAGATTGGTGGCGTTGACGGAGATGCCGTCGCCGTCGAGGTTGATCACGACGACGTCGGCGCCGTAGTCGGCGAGGTAGAGCAGGCCGTCGCCGGTGCACTTCATCAGCGGCGCGCCCTCGCCGGTCATCCAGTCGCGGGCGATCTGGCGCACGGCCGGCGGGTTGGGTTCGTACTGGATGAAGCCCTCGTAGGCGACCATGGAGCCGACCCGCGCGAAGAGGTCGCTCCCGGTCTGCATGGCGACCTTCAGCATGTGGCCGCCGTGGTTCTCCATGCGGGCGGTGACGGGCGCGGGGGAATAGCCCGCGAGCGGCTGGTTCATGACGGGCTCCCTCAGACCTCGTACGGCTGGACGACGATGAAGTTGCCGGGGGCGCCCCGGAACTGGAGGTTGACACTCTCACCGGTGTCACCGGCGTAGGCGGTGCGGCGCATGCGTACCTGGCTGGAGACGATCACCTGGGAGGCTGCCGACCAGGCGACGACGGCGTGGCAGTCGGCGAACGTGGTCGGCGTGACCGGCAGCACCACCGGTGTGCCGTGCGTCTTGACGACGATCGTGCCGGTGCCCTGGAACTGCATGGTGAACAGGGCACCGCCCGGGATCCCGTGCCCCTCGATGCGCCGCACCTCGTACTGGAGGCTCTCGTCGAAGGCGAGGACGTTCTCCGCGGAGACGCAGATCGCGTCGCCCTGGAGTTCGACGGGGTGCAGCTGGGTGGCTTCCTCGGCGAGGAACACCTGGCCGTGGCCGGTGCAGCGCATCAGCTGCATCTCCTGGCCGGTGGCGTTGCCGACGATGCGTCCCGCGATCCCGGCGCCCTTGTAGCTGAAGTCGACCTTGCCCTGGTAGAGCACCATGCTGCCCTGCCGGGCCAGCACCGGCTGTCCCTCGACACCGAGGTCGACGCGGATCAGCTTGGAGTTCTGCTGCGTCCAGCGCTGCCCGGTCGGAGTCTCCTTGAACGACTCGAGCGCGGCGGTCACGCCGGCTGCCTGCGGGGCGCCGCCGGTGCTCGGCGGCACCGACCCGTAGGGGGCGGACTGCTGTCCCGGAACCTGCCCGTACGGCGGCTGGCCGGACGGGGGCTGCTGACCGTACCCGGGCGGCGGGCCCGGGGGCTGAGGTGCCTGCTGCTGGCCGTATCCGGGCGGCGGGCCGGGGGGCGGGGGTGCCTGCTGCTGGCCGTAACCGGGCGGTGGGCCGGGCGGGGCGGGTGCTGGGGCGGGCGGAGGCACGGTACCGGGCCCGGGCGGGTGCACGGGCGCGATGATGGTCGGTGCGGCGTGCACCGGCGGCGGGGTGGCGCCCGGCGGCGGGGCGAAGCCCTGCGGGGCGGGCTGCGGCTGTTGCGGAGCGGGGGCCGGCACGGGGGCGCCGGCGGGCGGGCCTGCGGGAACACCGAAAGCGGGCGGGGCGGAGCCGGGGGCGGAGCTGCCCGGCTCCGGCTGCGGCGCAGCCGGAGTCTCCTCCTCCTGGACCTCGCCGCCGAAGTTCTTCAGCAGCGCTTCCAGGCCGCCGTCGAACCCCTGCCCGACGGCGGCGAACCGCCACACGTCCTTGAGGTAGAAGTCGCCGAGCATCACGGCACGCTCGGTGGAGAACTCCGCACCGCCGAACGCGTAGCGGGCCACCTCCTCACCGCCCGCGACGATGCGGATGTATCCGGAACCGATCTGCGACATCTGCCCGGCGCCGTCGATGGTCGCCGTGAAGGACAGCTTCTGGATCTGCGGCGGGATGCGGTCGAGCGTGACCCGGAACGATTCCGTGTCGCCCGCCTGCGCACCCAGCAGCTGAACGGACTCCTCCGGGGACTTCGGCTGGTTGAAGAAGACGAAGTACCGGTCGTCGGAGAGCCGTTCGTCCGCGTCGAGACCGAAGCAGCTGATGTCGAAGGTCAGTCCGGGGGCGGAGATCTGCACGCCTACGTACAGATCGGTGCCCGCCGTGAGGTCACTGATCCTGGCCTTGTGGCCGCGTTGGAATTCCCTGGCCATGCGTTACGACCGTCCCCCATCCCGAAGTGAGTGCGTCGCGCCAGGCTAACCGCAAACGCGGACAACGGACGATGTCGGCGGGTGTCGGTACAGACCCGGTACACAACCCGCGCCGGAACCGGCGCGGTCGGCGGCCCCGGCCGGGGCCGGGACCCGGCTCAGTCGCCGCGGGCGACGGGCACGTGGGGCAGCCGGTCCGCGGCGACCACCCCCTCCAGATAGCCCCGGGCCCGTTCGGTGCGCGGATAGGCCTCCAGCAGTTGCCAGAACCCGGGCCCGTGTCCGGGCACGAGCAGGTGGGCCAGTTCGTGGAGGAGCACGTAGTCGACGACGTACTCGGGCATGCCCTGCAGCCGGTGGGAGAGGCGGATACTGCCCTCGGCCGGGGTACACGACCCCCACCGGGTGTTCTGGTTGGTGACCCAGCGCACCGAGCCGGGCCGGGCCCGCCCGCCGAGGTACTGCGTCGACAGCCGCTCCGCCCGCTCGGCCAACTCCGCGTCGCCCAGGACCCGTTTGCTCTCCTGGGCCGCCAGTTTGTCGAGCATCACGTTCACCCAGCGCCGCTCCTCCGCCTCGGACATCCGGGCGGGGATGAGGACGACGGTGCGGTCGCCCTCGCGGTAGGCGGAGACCGTGCGGCGTCGCCGGGAACTCCGGCGCACCTCGATCGCACTCGTCCCGGAGCCGCGGGACGGCTGACTGGTCGTGGCGCGCGGCGGCGTTCCGGTGCGGTGCAGTGGATCGGCGGACACGCCCCGACCGTACCCGCTGCCCCGGGCGAAGTCCCGGCTCCGGGACGCTTCCGTGGCGAGGCACCACCGTGCGCTGGATTTGTACGACCAGTTTGTACGATGAATTCCCCGATCTGTGGACAACGCGCGGCGAACACACCGGCGATCCCGGCATGCTGACCATCACCGACAGGGCAGGGAGACACCCGCGCTCCCACACCCGGCCGTCGCGCGGGAGGCCGCACGCTTCTCACGGGCCTTGCCCTCTCGACCCCTCGGACCTCACCGTCTTTCAACTCATCCGCTCCTTCGGACTTCTTCGATCCCTCGATCACCTCAAACAGGCAGACTTACAGGACTTTTGCGATTTCTCGGAATCAACGGAATGATTTCGACCACTTCTCGGGCAACGGGGGCCTGTCATGCATCCAGTGGTGAAACCGGCGCTGCGGCGCGGCTGGCGCGATCTGAACACCGTGCAGTTCGGGATGACCCCGGCACACGCCGTGACGCTCGGCCCGATGGACACGGCGACCGGCAGCTTCCTCGATCTGCTCGACGGCACCCGCGGGCTGCCGCTCCTGCGCACCGAAGGCCGCCGGATGGACCTGCCCGACGGCCACGTCGACCTGCTCCTGGAGCGGCTGGCCAGAGCCGGTCTCGTCGACGACGCACGTGGAGGCGGGGAGGCAGCGGACGCGCTGCGCGGGCGTACGGACGTGCTGGACAGGCTGCGCCCCGACCTGGCCTCGCTCTCCCTGATCGCCTCGGAGCCCGGCGACGCGATCCGACGACTGGCGGCCCGCCGCGGTCTGCGCGTCCAGGTCCGCGGCGCCGGCCGCGTGGGGGCAGTGCTGGGCTCGCTGCTGTCAGGCGCCGGCGTCGGGGCGGTCGAGATGCGCGACGGCGGCCGGGTCGAGCCGGGCGACGTCGCCCCCGGCGGGCTGCCTCCCGACGCCGTGGGTGAGCGCCGGGACGAAGCCGCACGCCGCGCCGTCCGCCGGGCCGCGCCGGCCCGGCCACCGCGACGCTCCCGCGGCCCTGGGCCCGGCTCCGGCTCCGGCTCCGGCTCCGAGCAGGCCGATCCCGGATTCGCCCTGGTGATCGTGGCACCGCGCGACGATGTCGCGGTCCACGCCCCCGAGCCGTCCGCCGCGGAGCCCCTGGTCTCCTCGGGCACTCCGCACCTCTACGCGGGCGTGGTGGAGGGGACCGGCGTGGTCGGCCCCCTGGTCCTACCCGGCGAGACCGGCTGCGCAGGCTGCCTGCAGCAGCGTCGCGTCCGGGCGGACGCCGCCTGGGCCCGACTGGCCGTCCAGTGGCGCTCCGGCAGGCAGCGTCCGGCTCGCCCCTGCGACCTGGCGCTGGCGACGACCGTCGCCGGTCTGGCCGCCTCGCACGCGCTCGCTTTCCTCGACGGCCACATCCCCTCCAGCGCAGGCGCACGCTGGGAGGTCTCACTACCGGGTCTCACCTGGCACGCCCGGCCGATCGGGGCAGACCCCGCATGCTCTTGCGGAGCGGCGAGCAAGGGTAAGGGAGAACACACCTCCGGGAACGGGGCCGCGCACGAGACAATGGCTGAGCAAGGGTCGTCGACGGAGTTGAGCCGTGAGACGCGAGCGACGCGACCCGCTGGGACTTGGAGGGCGCATGTCTGATCTTCCCCGGAAGGCGGTCACCCGGACCGCCAAGCTCGCCGCGCTCCCGCTCGGCTTCGCCGGGCGGGCCACCTGGGGGCTGGGCAAGCGGATCGTGGGCGAGTCCGCGGAGATCGTCGGGCGCGAGTTGCAGCAGCGCACCGCGGAACAGCTGTTCAAGGTCCTCGGCGAGCTGAAGGGCGGGGCGATGAAGTTCGGGCAGGCGCTGTCCGTCTTCGAGTCGGCGCTGCCCGAGGAGGTCGCCGGACCGTACCGGGCGACCCTCACCAAACTCCAGGAGGCGGCGCCTCCGATGCCGACGCGCACCGTGCACGCGGTACTGGCGGAACGGCTCGGCGAGGACTGGCACGAGCGGTTCCTGGAGTTCGAGGACAAGCCGGCCGCCGCGGCCTCGATCGGGCAGGTGCACCGGGGCGTGTGGCACGACGGCCGGGAGGTCGCGGTCAAGGTCCAGTACCCCGGTGCCGGTGACGCCCTGCTGTCCGACCTGAACCAGCTCGGCCGTTTCGCCCGCCTGCTGGGCCCGCTCGTTCCCGGGATGGACGTCAAGCCGCTGATCTCCGAACTGCGCGACCGCATCTCGGAGGAGCTCGACTACGACCTGGAGGCCCGCGCCCAGCAGGCGCACGCGGACGAGTTCGCGGACGATCCCGACGTCGTGGTGCCCGCTGTGGTCCACCAGTGCGACCAGGTCCTGATCACCGAATGGATCGACGGCGTCCCGCTGTCGGAGGTGATCGCCGACGGCACCGAGGAGCAGCGGAACCGCGCCGGCCAGCTCCTGGCCCGGTTCCTCTTCTCCGGCCCCGCTCGGACCGGGCTGCTGCACGCCGACCCGCACCCCGGCAATTTCCGGCTGCTGCCGGGCGGGCCGGAGGGCGCGGACGACTGGCGGCTCGGCGTGCTGGACTTCGGCACGGTGGACCGGCTGCCGGGCGGTCTGCCCACCCCGATCGGGCGCTCGCTGCGCATGACCCTGGACGGGGAGGCCGAAGCGGTCTACGAGCTCCTGTGCGCGGAGGGCTTCGTCAAGGAGTCGATCGATCTGGACCCGGACGCGGTCCTCGACTACCTGCTGCCGATCATCGAACCGGCGCAGGCGGATCAGTTCACCTTCACCCGCTCCTGGATGCGCAACCAGGCCGCCAGGATCGCCGACCCCCGCTCCCCCGCCTACCAACTGGGCAAGCAGCTCAACCTGCCACCGGCCTATCTGCTGATCCACCGGGTCACCTTGAGCACGATCGGCGTGCTGTGCCAGTTGGGCTCGACGGTGCGGCTGCGCGAGGAGCTGGAGGAGTGGCTGCCCGGCTTCGTCGCGGTGGAGACGGAGGGGCAGGAGGTCCCGGTGGAGCAGGATCCTCCGGAGGATCCGGAGGATCTGGCCGCGGAAGGGTGAGCGGTCCGGCCCGGTGGTTCCGGAAGCTGCGGAGCTCTACCACCAGGCCGAGTCGAGCCGACCCTCGATCGCCCGCAGGTTCTGCCGGGAACAGGTCTCGCAGAAGTGGCGGCGGACGCCGTCCTCCACGGAGCAGGTCCAGGTGACCGGCAGGGCGTCGCCGGCCTGGACGCCGCAGCGGGCACACGCCACGGTCCCGGGGCCCACCGCGGGCCCGGGGTCCACTGCCGGTCGGGAGTCCACTGCCGGTCCGGAGTCGTCGTCCGAGGGAACACACGCCACCCGGCGACGATAACCCCGCAGCCGCACACGAGTCGTGGAACGCACCGCGGGGGCCGGTCCGCGCGTACGGACCGGCCCCACGTGGAGCATCCACCCCCCGACGCGGGGAGGTCACGCTTGGGGTGCCGACTACTGCATGACGGCCAGCGCCAACGCACGGCGGGCGCGCAGCGAGGCACGCTCGGCCCGGCGCTGCATCCGGCGGGCAGTCGCCAGGACCACCGCCCGCCGTTCCTGCTCGGCCTCCTGCAGCCGGTCATGCATATGCGCACGAGCCAGGGCTTCTTGGAGCAGTTGCATCTCTCGGGTCCTGTTCTGACGCGACTCGGTCGCGCCTGTGGTGGTGACGTCTTCGATCACGGAGCCGGTGGGCTCGCTGGTTGACGGCTTCATCGGGGCCTGCTTTTCGGGGTCGTGCGTGAGGGGACGGTCGATCGTTCCTGCGGTGTTCATGCTGTGACCGGGTTCTTGCGCGGGCGACCACGCGGCCGCTTCCGGGCGACGACGACACCCTGGACGAACAGCTCGCCACCCCAGACGCCCCAGGGCTCGCGACGCTCCTTGGCACCGGCGAGGCAGGCCTCCACCAGCGGGCAGGTGCGGCAGAGGGACTTGGCGTACTCCACGTCCGCCGGCGACTCGGCGAAGAAGACCTCCGGGTCGTAGGAACGGCAGGGGACGGGTGCTCCGAGGTTCTCGATGGCGTCGTCGAGCGCGGTGAGCGGGCTGAGCGGGCTGAGCGGGGTCAAGGGAGAGTCCTCCGTGGGGCCAGGCTTGGGGATCGTGCCGGAAGGCGGTACGGACGGGGCGTGCGCTTCGAGTTGCACGGGGTGTCTTCCTCGTCTGGTCGGTCCGGTCGGGTGAGACCGGTTGGGTGTGGTACCGGGTTCTTTTCTTGTCCCGAGGCCCCTTCGCCCTGCCGTCCCGTTCGGGACAAACAGAAGGGCCGCGGATCCCGGATGGGGTTCCGCGGCCCTGAAGGCGCCGGCCTGATCGACGATCAGGCTGGATCACTCCAGGGATCTGGCCCACGGAAGGCCCACATCAGGTGGTGCTGCGTCGCCTGCTTCCGGCCTCCGGCACCGGCCGCGGCGAAGGCATAGGCCTGAGCCTTTGCCTCTACTGCTTCCAGTGCCTTCGTCGGTCGCTCGTCGCGCTCACGGACGGGAAGGCCCGCGAGGGCAGCGGAGGACGCCGGACGCACGGCGGGAATGCCGCACAGACCGGTGCCCGCATTGGAGGCGCCGAGCATGCACACGGAGACGACCGAGCGATCGGTCATTTTGTCCATGCTGATAAAGCTGTGGTTGATGCTGATCACTGGAATCGCCTCCTCTCGGCGTCTCGGGGGCCGGCGCGAGCCGACCCGACGGGTATGCAAGTAGAGCACGTGATCAGGGCCTTCGAGAAGGCCGCTGTCCTCGTGGCTTAGAACCTATGGGGATTGCCGGGGCATGCGCAAACTATTTTTTCGACGAGTTCGGATCAGTCCACATCGTCTTCGGCCACCGGCTCCCGGCCTGCACAGATGTCCAGCACTTCGGCCCCGTAGCGGCCCAGCTTGCGGGCGCCGACCCCGGGGATGCGAGCCAGTTCGTGCGCGTCGTCGGGCGCTGCCTCGGCGATCGCGACCAGCGTCCGGTCGGTGAAGACGCAGAACGCGGGCTGGCCGCTGCGCCGTGCCTGCCCGGCACGCCACTCGCGCAGCCGCTCGTACAGCCCTTCGTCCATGTCGGAGGGGCAGTCCTCGCAGCGCATCAGCTTCATCTCGCCGGGGTCGGTGAGGGTGCGCCCGCAGACCCGGCAGCGGGCCGGGGTGCGCCGGGTGCGACGGGGACCGGCGGCCGTCCCCCCTCCGAGGGACCGGCCGCGTTCGACACCTGCGGCTGCGCCGGGCCCGCTGCGGCCCGAGCGGGCGGCGGGGGAACCGGAGCGCAGCCCGTCGAGGAAGCGGCTGGGGCGGCGGCCGGGGCGGCCTCCGGGCGAGCGGGACAGCGCCCAGGACACATGGAGACGTTCCCGGGCGCGGGTGACGCCGACGTACAGGAGGCGGCGTTCCTCCTCGACCTGTTCGTCGGTTCTGGCGTAGGTGATCGGCAGCATCCCCTCGGCGACGCCGACCAGGAAGACGACGTCCCACTCCAGCCCCTTCGCCGAGTGCAGGGAGGCCAGGGTGACGCCCTGCACGGTCGGGGCGTGCTGGGCGTTCGCCCGCTCGTCGAGCTCCGCGACCAGATCGGCGAGGGTGGCGTCCGGTTTGGCGGTGCTGAAGTCCTGCGCGAGGTTCACCAGGGCGGCGAGGGACTCCCAGCGTTCCCGGACGGCACCGGAACCGGCCGGTGGCTGCGGCGTCCAACCCTCACCGGACAGCACGGCACGCACCTGGGAGGGCAGGTCGACGACGTCGTCGAGAAGGCTGTCGTTGCTTCCGAAGCGGGAGGCGGCGCGCAGGGCGACACCCGCCTTGCGGACCTCGGGGCGGTCGAAGAACCGCTCGGCTCCGCGCAGCTGGTAGGGGACGCCGGCGTCGGCGAGTGCCTGCTCGTAGGTCTCGGACTGGGCGTTGACGCGGAACAGGACGGCGATCTCGCCGGCCGGGACCCCGGCGTCGATCAGTTCGCGGATGCGGCGGGCTGCGCCCTCGGCCTCGGCAGGCTCGTCGGCGTACTCGGTGTGGACGGGCAGCGGACCGGGCGGGCGCTGCGAGACCAGCTCGAGGCGGTGGTCCGCGGCACGGCCGCGGGCCTGGGCGAGCAGACCGTTGGCGAGGTGGACGACCTGCGGGGTGGACCGGTAGTCGCGGACCAGTTTGACGACGGTGGCCCGGGGGTGGCGGACGCGGAAGTCGAGGAGGTGGTCGGGGGTGGCACCGGTGAAGGAGTAGATCGTCTGGCTTGCGTCACCGACCACGCACAGGTCCTCGCGGTCGCCGAGCCACAGCTCCAGCAGCCGCTGCTGCAGCGGGCTGACGTCCTGGTACTCGTCGACGACGAAGTGCTGGTACTGGGCGCGTACCTGTTCGGCCACGTCCTGCCGGTCCTGGAGGACGCCGACGGTCAGCAGCAGCACGTCCTCGAAGTCGATGACGGCGCGGTCGCGCTTGAGGTCCTCGTAGGCGGAGTAGATCTGAGCGGTCTCGGCCGGGTCCCGGGGCGCCTCCCGGCCGGCCTTGGCCGCGGCGGCGGCGTACTCCGCGGGAACGGTCTGGGTGACCTTGGACCACTCGATCTCCGCGGTGACGTCGCGCAGCTCGTTGCGGTCCAGGCGGAGGCGGCAGGCGGCCGCCGCGTCGGCGACCAGCTGGATCTTGCGGTCGACGATCCGGGGCAGGGAGCCCCCGACCGCCTTCGGCCAGAAGTACTGGAGCTGGCGCAGGGCCGCGGAGTGGAAGGTGCGGGCCTGCACACCGTGGGCGCCGAGCTGCCGCAGCCGGCCGCGCATCTCACCGGCGGCGCGGTTGGTGAAGGTGACGGCGAGCACGCTGGACGGCTGGAGGAGGCCCGCGCGCACTCCGTAGGCGATCCGGTGGGTGATGGCCCGGGTCTTGCCCGTGCCGGCCCCGGCCAGCACGCACACCGGACCGTGCAGGGCGGTGGCGACCTCGCGCTGCTCGGGGTCGAGCCCTTCGAGCACCGCGTCGGCCGAGTCCGGTACCTGCGGGAAGAGGGTGGAGTGCGTTGCTGCTGTCACCCCGCCATGCTGCCAGGTCGCCGGAGGCGGGTGCGGAGGTTGTCCACAGGTGGGGCCCGGCGGTCATATCAATGCGTCGGACACCGCACCGCGCCGCGGCGGACGACAAGCCCGGCCGCGTCCGACGCCACACCTCGGTGCGACCGAGGTCACGCCGCCGCCGTTCCGGGGAATGGGGGCGGTTCCCGGTGCGTTCCCTCCGTGCGACACCCGCAGCACCGAGTAACTGAAGGAGCACCGGAGACATGTTGGGCACTGTGACGATGTACAGCACCACGTGGTGCGGCTACTGCCGCCGGCTGAAGAGCCAGATGGACCGTGAGGGCATCGCGTACACCGAGGTCAACATCGAGCAGGACCCGCAGTCCGCGGCGTTCGTCGAGAAGGCGAACGGCGGCAACCAGACCGTGCCGACCGTCCAGGTGGTTCCCTCCGGCGGCGGCGCCGAGGTCGTGATGACGAACCCGAGCCTTGCGCAGGTGAAGCAGGCACTCGGCGCCTGACCCCGCATCGCGCACCCGACCCCCGACCGGCTCGGCGCCTCATCGGGGGTCGTCGTCCACCCGGGTTGTACGGGGCTGCCTCGGCGGTCGCGTGATCAACGTGACGACCGAGGACGAGGAGGACGGCGAAGCGCCGGTCGGAGGCACGGCGAACGCGGGGGCGGTCCTCCGCAGGGGTGCGCCGGCTCCGGAAGGACCGGGGCGGGTCCGGCGCCCGGGCACGGGCGTGTCACGCGGGCCGGGCGGTCCCTGGAGGATCGGGGACCGCCCCGGTGTGCTCAGACGCCGCGCGTCGGCAGCGGCTTGCCGTACCAGAGTTCGATCAGCCGGGCGGCGATGGAGATGCCGTACGGCGGCAGTACCTCGCCGGAGGCGAAGGCCTCGGTCAGCTCGTCCCGGGAGAACCAGCGGGCCTCGTGGATCTCGTCGCCGTCCACCTCGACCTCCGTCGTGGTGGCCCGGGCCATGAAGCCCAGCATCAGGCTGGACGGGAAGGGCCAGGGCTGGCTGGCGACGTAGTCGACCCGGCCGACGTGCACGCCCGCCTCCTCGCACACCTCGCGGCGCACGGCCTGCTCGATGGACTCGCCGGGCTCGACGAAGCCGGCGAGCGTGGAGAAGCGGCCCTCCGGCCAGTGGACCTGGCGGCCGAGGAGGATGCGGTCGTCCTCGTCGGTCACGGCCATGATCACCGCGGGGTCGGTCCGCGGGTAGTGCTCGGCACCGCAGGCGGGGCAGCGGCGGATGTGCCCCGCTGCGGCGATGACGGTGCGCTCGCCGCAGCGGGAGCAGAAGCGGTGGGTGCGCTGCCAGTTCTCCAGGCCGACGGCGTGCACCATCAGTCCGGCGTCGCGCGGCGACAGCAGCAGCCCGGCTTCCCTCAGGCCCGCCGGGCGGGCGGACTGGTCGATACGGCCGGGAAGGCCGTCCTTCTGCAGCGCGAAGTAGCTGACGCCGTCCTGGTCGATCCCGAGGAAGTACCGGTGCGCCTCGGTGAGGGGCGCCTCGAAGGAGGGCGTCATGACCAGTTCGGTGCGGCCGTCGGGTGCCTCGTCGATGAGGACCTGCCCGCCGGAGACCACGAAGCAGCGCGTCGAGGGATGGCTCCAGGCCGCGGCCAGCCAGGCCTCGTCGAGCCGGTGGTGGGCGGCCCGGTCGATGCCGCTGGGCGCGGTGAGCGAGACGGGTCGGTCGGCGGTGTGATCGGTCCAGGTGGTCACGAGTGCTTCCAACTCCCCCGGGGAGGCGATTCGGTTCGGCGGCGGTTCGGCGGTGCGTGCGGCGGGGAGGCCGCCGGGTCGGGCACGGCTCGGCGGGGCGGCCCCTCCAGTGTGCCCCTGTCCGGAGGGCGCTCCGGCCCGCTCCTGCGGCTCAGGGGGCATGGCGCCAGGTGTCGGCGAGGTCGGCCCACAGGTAGGCGGCGGCCTCGGCGCCTTTGAACAGCAGATCAAGCTCGACCTTCTCGTTCGGTGCGTGCCAGCCGTCGGAGGGGATCGAGATGCCGAGGAACAGGACCGGGGCGCCCAGGACGTCCTGGAGGTCGGCGGCGGGTCCGGAGCCGCCCTCGCGGGTGTGGCGGACGGGCTGCTGGAAGGCGCGGCTCATGGAGCGGACGACGGACTGCAGCGCGGGGTGGTCCAGCGGGGTCAGGCAGGGGCGGGTGGCGCCGCTGAAGGTGATCTCGTGCCGGATGCCCGCCGGCAACTGGTCGGCGGTCCAGGCGCGGACGGCCTTCTCGACGTGGTCCGGTTCCTGCCCGGCAACGAGGCGGAAGGACAGTTTCACCATGGCCGAGGACGGGATGATCGTCTTGCTGCCGGGGCCCTGGTATCCCCCGCCGATGCCGTTGACCTCGGCCGTGGGGCGGGCCCAGATGCGTTCCAGGGTGGAGTAGCCGGCTTCGCCGTGGGTGGCGTGGGATCTGGCGGTGTGCAGCCACTGCTGCTCGTCGAAGGGCAGCTCGGCGAGGAGTTCCCGTTCGCGGTCGGTCAGCTCGACGATGCCGTCGTGGAAACCGGGGACGGCCACCCGGGACTGCTCGTCGTGCAGGGCGGCGACCAGCCGGGCGGCCGCGGCCGCGGGGTTGGGCACGGCGCCGCCGAAGGAACCGGAGTGGATGTCCTGGTCGGGGCCGTACAGGCGGATCTCGCACTCGGCGAGGCCGCGCATTCCGGTGCAGACCGTGGGGGTGTCGGCGGACCACATGCCGGTGTCGGACACGATCACGGCGTCGGCTGCCAGCCGCTCGGCGTGTGCCTCGACCAGGGCGCGGAAGTGCGGGGAGCCCGACTCCTCCTCGCCCTCGACCAGCAGCTTGAGGTTGACGGCCGGGGCGGTGCGTCCGGTGGCGGCCAGGTGGGCGCGGACGCCGAGGGTGTGGAAGAGGACCTGCCCCTTGTCGTCGGCCGCCCCCCGGGCGTGGAGCCGGTTGCCGCGCACCACCGGCTCGAACGGGTCGCCGTCCCAGCCGTCCTCGCGGTCGGCCGGCTGGACGTCGTGGTGGCCGTAGACGAGGACGGTGGGCGCTTCGGGATCGTCGGACGGCCACTCGGCGTACACGGCGGGGGCGCCGGGGGTCGGCCAGACCTCAGCGGTGGTGAAGCCCGTCCGGGAGAGTGCGGCGGCGAGCCAGTCGGCGCTGCGGCGGACGTCCGGAGCGTGGTCGGGCCGGGCGGACACCGACGGGATGCGCAGCCAGGCGGAGAGGTCGTCGAGGAAGTCGGCGCGGTGGTGCTCGAGGTACGTACGGACGGCGCTGTCCGGGGTCTGGCTCATGGTCACGAGCCTATCGGCCCTCGGTGACATCCTCGGTGGGCGGTTCGTCACACAATGCTTCCGCAGCCGGTGGTTCCGCGGTCAGCAGCCGCTCCAGCGCGGCTCGGCCCGGCAGGTCTTCGGGGCGCACCATCTCACCGGTCCGCACGTAGAGGAAGGAGGCGGTGACCGCTTCCGGGGGCAGACCGTGCTGCTCCGCCCAGGCCAGCCGGTACAGGGCCAGCTGAAGGGGGTCCGCGGTCGGCGCGCGGTGGGTCTTCCAGTCGACGATCTCGTACGTCGCCGTCTCGTCGTCGCCGTTCCGGTAGACGGCGTCGATCCGTCCCCGGATCAGGCGGCCGGCGATCTCGATCTGGAAGGGCGCCTCGACGCGGTACGGGGTGCGGCGGGCGTACTCGGTGCGTTCGAAGGCCTCCTTCAGGGCCTCCAGGTCGTCCTCGTCGGCGATCTCGGCATCGGTGCCGGGCAGTTCGTCCGGATCCAGCATGGGCAGGGTGAGCGCTTCGAAGCGCGCTTCGACCCAGGCGTGGAAACGGGTGCCGCGGCGTGCGGCCGGTTGCGGCGGGCTCGGCATGGGGCGGGCGAGTTCCTGTGCCAGACCGTCCGGGTCGGCTGCCAGGCGCAGCAGCTGCGAGGCGGTGAGCGAGGCGGGCAGGGGGACCTCAGTGACGGCCCTCCGGGCCCGCCGCAGCTCCCCGGTGAGGGCCTCCAGATCGCGGTCCCAGGAAGCGATGGTGCGCGTTTCCTCGGGGGTGAGGATCTCCTCGGGCCCGGATGTCCTGCGGGAGGTGCGGGAGCCCTCGGGGGTGAGGGTCTGCCCCTGGCCGGGGGGCTGCTCGGAGGCAGGGGGCGCCTTCGGCGGCAGGGGTGCCTCGGGGGGCGGGAGGGCTTCGCCGGTCGGCGGCCGGTGACCGGTGTGCGGCTCCGGTCCGGACGCCTGGTGCGGGACCGTCGGACGGGGCGCGGAACCGGTGGCGCCGCCCGCTCCGGCGGGGTCCGCAGCGGAGGAGGCGTCCGCGAACGGACCCCCCTCGAAGGGTTCCGCTTCCCCGGAGCCCCCCTCGAAGGGAACGCCCTCGAAGGGGTCCGCATCGAACGGATCCGCCTCGAAGGGATCCGTCCCGGCGGGCGGTTCGGCGTGGGGCGGCTCGTCCTCCTCCGGGGGCGGAGGCCACTCCGGCTCGTCGTAGACGTCCGGCGCGGGCCCGGTGCCGGGGTGGTGGGTGCCCCCGTGCGAGGTGTACGAGTCCAGGTGGGCGAGCACCGTCCCGGCGGCGGCGCGGCGGCGGGCGAGGGCCGCGTCGTCCAGGGGCAGCGGCCAGGGCAGGTCCGCGGCGGCCCGGTGCAGGGAGGGGTTCTCCTCGCCGTCCTCGGGCTCGTCCGCCCACACCTCGACCTCGCCGTGCCCGGCCGCGCAGTGGTCGTGCAGGGCGTGCAGGAAGTCGGACGGGCCGCGCGGCTTCTTCTGCGTGGGCCCCCACCAGTGCCCGGAGCCGAGGAGCAGGGAGCGGGGCCGGGTGAAGGTGACGTAGCCGAGCCGGAGTTCCTCGGTGCGCTGGTGCTCCTTCATCGCCTCGTGGAAGGCCCTGAGCCCGCGCGCGTCCCACTCCTCCACGTCGGGCAGGGTGTCGGTGTCGCCGCGCAGCCCGTGCGGCACCACCCTGGCCTGCGCGGTCCACTTCTCCCGGCCCCGGCCGCCGGGGAAGTTGCCGTCGACCAGTCCGAGGACCGCGACGACGTCCCACTCCAGCCCCTTGGCCTTGTGCGCGGTGAGCACCTTGACGGTGTTCTCGCCGCCGGGCAGGGCGTTGTCGAGGCCTTTCTCGTACTGGACGGCGGTGCGCAGGAAGGCCAGGAAGGCCAGCAGGGTCGCCTCGGCGTCGCTCGCGGCGAAGGACGCGGCGACGTCGAGGAAGTTGGACAGGGTCTCGCGGCGGCGGGCGGCCAGGGCGTGCGGAGAGGCCGACAGCTCGACCTCCAGGCCGGTGACGGCGAGGACGCGGTGCAGGACGTCCATCAGCGGGTCGGCCAGGGAGCGGCGCAGTTCGCGCAGCTCGGCGGCCAGGCGGGCGAAGCGCACCCGCGCGTCCGGCGAGAAGGGCAGCGCGTCGTCGTCCCCGCTGCCGGCGGAACCGTGCAGCGGCGTCTCCAGGAAGGTGTCGAGGGCGTCGGCGAGCGATATCACCTCGGCCGGGTCCACTCCCTCGACGGCCTCGGCCAGCCTGCGGTCCGGGTCGCCGTCGGAGTCCGCACGCGCGTGTCCCACGAGTCGGCGGGCGCGCCGGCCGAGCAGGGCGAGGTCGCGGGGGCCGATGCGCCAGCGCGGGCCGGTGAGCAGGCGGACGAGGGAGGCGTTCGCGCCGGGGTCCTGGAGCACCTCGCAGACGGAGACCAGGTCGGCGACCTCGGGCAGGTGCAGCAGTCCGGACAGGCCGACCACCTCGACGGGAACGTCCCGGGCGACCAGTGCGCCCTGGATCTCCGCGAAGTCGGTCGCCGTCCGGCACAGGACGGCGATCTCTCCGGGTGCCGTGCCGGTGCCGACGAGGTGGGCGACGGAGTCGGCGAGCCAGCCGATCTCCTCGGCGTGGGTGGGCAGCAGGGCGCAGCGGACGGTGCCGTCGCGTTCCGCGCCCGGGGCGGGGCGGAGGGCTTCCACGCCCGCGTGCAGGGCGCGCAGGGGTGCGGCGAGGCCGTTGGCGAGGTCGAGGAGGCGGCCGCCGCTGCGGCGGTTCTCGCTCAGGGCCTGGCGGGCGGCGGGGCGGCCGTCGGCGCGGGGGAAGTGCTCGGGGAAGTCGTCGAGGTTGGCGACGGAGGCGCCGCGCCATCCGTAGATGGCCTGGCAGGGGTCGCCGACGGCGGTGACGGGGTGGCCGGTGCCCCCGCCGAACAGCCCGGCGAGGAGGACGCGCTGGGCGACCGACGTGTCCTGGTACTCGTCGAGCAGCACCACGCGGAACTCGTCCCGCAGAACGCGGCCGACCTCGGGAAGCCGGGCCAGCCGGGCGGCCAGGGCGATCCGGTCGCCGAAGTCGAGCAGGTCGCGCTCGCGTTTCGCGGCCCGGTAGCGCAGGACGAGTGCGGCGAGGTCGCGGCGGGCGGCGGCGACCTCGGGGACCTTGCGCAGATCGGCGTTGCTGAGTCCGGCGCCCCGCAGGGTGAGCAGCAGCCGGGCGTCGTACGCGCGCAGTGCCTCGGGCTGCAGGAGGTGCTCGGACAGTTCGGCGTCGAGCGCGAGCAGGTCCCCGACCAGGTCGGGGAAGGACCGGGTGAGGGCCGGGTACGGTCCCGGCGCCTCGCGCAGCACGCGCGCGGCGAGCTGGTAGCGGCTGGCGTCGGCGAGCAGACGGGCGGACGGTTCGAGGCCGATGCGCAGGCCGTGGTCGGTCAGCAGGCGGCCGGCGAAGGAGTGGTAGGTGGAGATCACCGGCTCGCCCGGGGGGTTGTCCGGGTCGGCGGCCTCGGGGTCGGTGACTCCCGCCCTGACGAGTGCCGTGCGCACGCGTTCGCCGAGCTCGCCCGCGGCCTTGTTGGTGAAGGTCAGGCCGAGGACCTGTTCGGGTGCGACCTGACCGGTGCCGACCAGCCAGACCACGCGGGCCGCCATCACCGTCGTCTTGCCGGAGCCGGCTCCGGCCACGATGACCTGCGGGGCGGGCGGCGCGGTGATGCAGGCCGTCTGCTCCGGGGTGAACGGGATGCCGAGGAGCTCCTTGAGCTGCTCGGGGTCGGTGATGCGGGCGGACATCTGCATGAGGCTAGCGGCGGTCACTGACAGCGGGTGCCGTCATGGCCGGGCGGTCGGGAATACGGGCTGGTCGGCTCGGTGGGTGCGATAGGTCACTCGGTTCACTCGACGATGTGGCGCCCTTCGGGTCGGGCACTGCACGAGGCGCGGAAGGCGCAGTGCGTGCAGTGCTGCCCGGTGGTCGGTGTGAAGCGCTCGTCGAGTACCTTGCCGGCGGCCGTGGCGAGCAGTTCGCCGACCCACTCGCCGTCGGGGGGCTGCTGCGCCTGCACCTTCGGCAGGCTGTCGCCGCCGTCCCGCTTCGCGGCGCCCTGGCGCAGGTGGACCAGTTCCGCCCCGCCGGCCGCGGGTCGGGCGCCGTCGAAGGCCTCGTCGACGGCGCCCTCGCGCACCGCGAGCTGGTAGACGGCGAGCTGCGGGTGGCGGGCCACCTCGGCGGCGCTGGGCGCCTGTCTGCCGGTCTTGAAGTCGACGACGTAGGCGCGTCCCTCCCGGTCGGCGTCGACGCGGTCCATCTGGCCGCGGATGCGGACCTGGTACTCGCCGGCGGGGAGGGTGACGTCGAAGTCGTGTTCGCTGGCGACGGGCGTGCGCTCGGCCGGGGTGTCGCCGGTGCCGACGTGCCAGGTCAGGAAGCGTTCGAGGGCCAGGCGCGCGTTCTCCTTCTCCTGCTGGGACTTCCACGGCGCGTCGAAGGCGAGGGCGTTCCACACGGAGTCCAGGCGTTCCATGAGGACGGCGAGGTCGGCAGGGGTGTGGCCGGAGGCGACCTCGTCGGCGAGGGCGTGGACGACGTTGCCGAAGCCCTGGGCGGCGGTCGCGGGGGCGTCGGCCCTGACCTCGCGGCCCAGGAACCACTGCAGGGCGCAGGTGTCGGCGAGCTGGCCGAGGGCGCTGCCGGACAGCACGACGGGCCGGTCCCGGTCGCGCAGCGGCACCCTGCTCTCGGTCGGGTCCCACATGCCCCACCAGCGGTGGGGGTGGGCGGCCGGCACCAGAGGGCGTCCGTCCTCGTCGCGGAGCGCGGCGAGACGTGCCAGCCGGTGGGCGGCGGCCTCGCGCAGGGCGTCGGAGGCGCGCGGGTCGACCGTCGTGGCGCGCAGTTCGGCTACGAGCGCGGCGACCGCGAGGGGGCGGCGCGGGCGGCCGGTGACGTCCCGGGGGGCGACGCCCAGTTCGGTGAGGAAGCGGGAGGGCTGGTCGCCGTCGTCGGCGGGGGCTTTCACGGCGGTGACGACGAGGCGTTCCCGGGCCCGGGTGGCGGCCACGTAGAACAGGCGACGCTCCTCCGCGAGCAGGGCTCCGGGCGTGAGGGGCTGGGCGAGGCCGTCGCGGCCGATGCGGTCGGCCTCCAGCAGGGAGCCGCGGCGGCGGAGGTCGGGCCAGAGGCCTTCCTGGACGCCTGCGACGACCACGAGGTGCCACTGCAGGCCCTTGGCGCGGTGCGCGGTCATCAGGCGGACGGCTTCGGGGCGCACGGCGCGCCCGGTGAGCGTGTCGGCGGCGATGTCCTCGGCCTCGACCTGTTCCAGGAAGTTCAGCGCGCCGCGGCCGCCGGTGCGCTCCTCCGCACGTGCGGCGGTCGCGAACAGCGCGCACACGGCGTCCAGGTCGCGGTCGGCGTTGCGGCCTGCGGCGCCGCCGCGCCGGGCGGCCCGCTCCAGCCGGGCGGGCCACGGCGTGCCCTGCCACAGGTCCCACAGCGCCTCCTCCGCGGTGCCGCCGGCGGCGAGGCGTTCTCGGGCGGTGCGCAGCAGCGCGCCGAGGCGCTGGGCGCCGCGCGCGTACGCCGGGTCGTGCACGGCCAGCCGTTCCGGCTCGGCGAGCGCCCGCGCCAGGAGGTCGTCGGACGGTGGCGGCAGCGGGTTGCCCGCGGCCCGTTCCTCCTCGCGCAGCGCGCGGCCGAGGCGGCGCAGGTCGGCGGCGTCCATGCCGGCGAGGGGTGAGGCGAGCAGGGTGAGCGCGCTCGCGGTGTCCAGCCAGCAGCGGTCCGGGTCCGCCTCGGTGCCGTCATCCACCGCGGTGCCGGGGTCCGCCTCGGTGCCGTCATCCACCGCGGTGCCGGGGTCCGCCTCGGTGCCGGCGTCCACCGCGGTGCCGGCGTCCACCGTGGTGCCGGCGTCCGTCGGAGCCCCGGCATCGGCAGCACCGTCCGCCGCGGCCGCCGCCACCGCGCGCAGCGCCGCCAGCAGCGGTGCGACCGCGGGTTCGTGGCGGAGCGCCAGGTCGTCGCCGTCGATGTCCAGGGGGACCCCGGCGGCGGTCAGGGAACGGCGGACCGCGGGGATGGTGCGGGATCCGGCGCGCACCAGGACGGCCATCTCGCGCCAGGGGACGCCGTCCTCCAGGTGGGCGCGGCGCAGCAGGTCGGCGATGTTGTCCAGTTCCGTGCCGGGGGTCGGGTAGGTGTACACCTCGACGCTGCCGCCGTCGCGCACGGGGGCGAGGTCGCGGTGGGCGCGGACCTTGTCGGCGGGAAGGCGGGTCAGCGGCATCCGTCGGGTGAGCAGCCGGGTGGCGGCGAGCGGGGCGGCCGCGGAGCGGCGGGAGGCGCCGAGCACGGCGACGGGGGCGGGGCGGCCGTCGGTGCGGGGGAAGTCGTGCGGGAAGTCGAGGATGCCGTTCACGTCGGCACCGCGGAAGGTGTAGATCGACTGGTCGGGGTCGCCGAAGGCGACGAGGGTGCGCCCGCCGCCGGCGAGTGCGTGCAGCAGCCGGACCTGGGCGGGGTCGGTGTCCTGGTACTCGTCGACGTAGACCGCGTCGTACTGGCCGCCGAGGAGCCGGGCCGTCTCGGGGCGGCGGGCGAGGAGCACCGCGCGGTGGACCAGCTCGGCGTAGTCGAGCACGCCCTGCAGGTCGAGGACGTCCAGGTATTCGGCGAGGAAGGCGGCCGCGGCGCGCCAGTCGGGCCGGCCGATGCGGCGGGCGAAGGCGTCCAGGGCGTCCGGGCCGAGGCCGAGTTCGCGGCTGCGGGCCAGCACGGCGCGGACCTCGTCGGCGAATCCGCGGGTGGTCAGGCAGGCGCGCAGTTCGTCCGGCCAGCGCACGTGGGCGAGGCCGAGCCGTTGCAGGTCGCTCTGGCCGGTGAGGAGTTCGCGGACGGCGACGTCCTGCTCGGGGCCGGAGAGCAGCCGCAGCGGTTCCACGAACAGGTCGCTGTCCTGGTGGGCGCGGACCAGGGCGTAGCAGAAGGAGTGGAAGGTGGTGGCGCGGGGTGCGCGGGCGGCGCCGATGCGCAGGGCCATGCGGTCGCGCAGGGCGACGGCGGCCTTGCGGCTGAAGGTCAGCACCAGGATCCGGGCGGGGTCCTGGCCGCGGGCGATCCGGGCCGCCACGGACTCGACCAGGGTGGTGGTCTTGCCGGTACCGGGTCCCGCGAGGACGAGCAGCGGGCCGGCCGCGTGGTCAACCACGGCGCGCTGGGCGGCGTCCAGAGGAGGGGGGCCGACTCTTTCCGGCGGGGTGCGGACCAGCCGGTAGGCGCCGCGGCCCCCCTCCCGCACCCGGGGAGGCGGAAGGCGCCTGGTGGAGGATGAGGAGCTCACGTGGTTGGCCGGTCCTGGTGGGTGTACTGATGGGGCGGCCGTCGCGCCGGAGGGGCGGTGACCGCGTGGTGAGGGGGGCGGGTGGCGACGCTACGCCGGGAAGCGGAGCGGAGGCAGAACTTCCGCATCTTCCCTCCAGGCACTCGCGGCACGTACGCCCCTCGCCTCACGAACGTACGTCATGCCACGGACGTGCCCTCCTTCACCCGTACGGGTCACAGGTCACACCGGGATCCGGGCGATGGCGGAAGCTGTCAGGTGTGACCCTGCGCGTGCCCGATGCCGTCCCACCGCGCCCGCCGCATGTCGATGCGGGGCAGGTGGCCCTCTGCGGCCCTGCCCGCCTCCTTCAGGGGCGTGCCCTCCTCGCGGTAGTGCGCGAGCGCCCGCAGTTCGTGCCCGGGGAGCAGGACACCGTCGGCGCGGACCACCCGCCACCACGGCACCGCCCCGCCGTAGAGCGCCATCACCCGGCCGACCTGGCGCGGCCCTCCCTCCTCCAGCCACTCCGCCACGTCCCCGTAGGTCATGACACGCCCGGGCGGTACCGTCTCGGCGACTTCCAGGACCCGCTCGGCGTACTCGGGCAGCGCGTCCTCACCGCGTGGGGGCGGTCCGTCCGGGTGGTTCTGCTCGCTCATTCGCACCATCCTGCCCCACCCCTCCGACACCCCGAACGGCCCGCCACGGTGCGTGACGCTCGCCCCCGGGTGGCCCTTCCGGCAGACTGTGCGCCCCCGCATTTGCACCCTGATGCCCCCGTGTGTCGGTGCGGCATGCCACCATCGTGCGGGCGGTGACCGGTGATACGAGATCAAGAAGAGACGATGAAGCAGCAGGGCGTGCACCCCGGGAACGCGGAGGGCACCTCTGACGCCGCGTCGCGCCCGGACACCGACGGGCGGGCCGACGACGCGCCGGACGATGGCACGAACGGCTCCGGCGACGGGCCCGAGGTGACCCACATCGACGAGGTCGACGGCGACGAGCCGCTGCTCCCGGCGCGCGTGCACCGCCCCTCCGACCTGATGCGGCTGCTGGTCGGGATCCTCGCCATCGCGGTGCTGCTGGGGATCTCGGCGTTCGCGCACGGCACCACCTCGGGGCTCGAGCAGGACATCAACAAGGGCACCGGCCAGGCACCCGACCTGCTGATCAAGATCGCGGGTCTGGCGTCCAGCATCGCCATCCTGCTGGTGCCGGTCGCCTTCGCGATCGAACGTCTGATCAAAAGGGACGGGCTGCGCATCGCCGACGGTGTACTCGCCGCGGTCCTCGCCCACGGTGTGACGCTCGCCACGGACCTGTGGGTCGCCAAGGCGGCGCCGGGCTCCATCCAGGAAGCGCTCACCCAGCCCTCCCCCGGCGACGTGCACGCGCTCACCGACCCGGTGCACGGCTACCTCGCCCCCGTGATCGCCTACATGACGGCGGTCGGGATGTCCCGCAGACCGCGCTGGCGCGCGGTGCTGTGGATCGTGCTCCTCCTCGACGCCTTCTCGATGCTGGTCACCGGGTACACGACCGCCTTCTCCATCGTCCTCACGGTGCTGATCGGCTGGACCGTGGCCTACGGCACCCTGTACGCGGTCGGCTCGCCCAACATCCGGCCCACCGGGCGGACGCTGATGGCGGGCCTGCGCACGGTCGGCTTCCACCCGGTCTCGGCGGCCCGCGCGGACACCGGGGAGGGCGCGGAGCACGCCGAGAACGGCGACCGCGGCCGCCGGTACTTCGTCACCCTGGAGGACGGACCGCCGCTGGACGTGACGGTCGTCGACCGCGAGCAGCAGGCGCAGGGCTTCTTCTACCGCGCCTGGCGCAACCTGACGCTGCGCGGTTTCGCCACCCGCAGCAGCCTCCAGTCGCTGCGGCAGGCACTGGAGCAGGAGGCGCTGCTCGCCTACGCGGCCATCGCGGCCGGCGCGAACGCCCCGAAGCTGATCGCCACCTCCGAGCTCGGCCCCGACGCCGTCATACTGGTGTACGAGCACACCGGCGGGCGCACCCTGGACTCGCTGGCGGACGAGGAGATCACCGACGAGCTGCTGCGCAACGCCTGGCAACAGGTGCAGGCCCTGCAGTCCCGACGCATCGCCCACCGCAGGCTGGCCGGGGACGCGATCCTGGTGGATCGTTCCGGCAACGTGGTGCTCACCGACCTGCGCGGCGGCGAGATCGCGGCCGGGGACCTGCTGCTCCGCATGGACGTCGCACAACTGCTGACCACGCTCGGACTCAGGGCGGGCGCCGAGCGGGCGGTGGCCTCCGCCGTCGGTGTCCTCGGCCCCGACACCGTGGCGGACTGCCTGCCCATGCTCCAGCCCATCGCGCTCACCCGCTCCACCCGGGCGACCCTGCGCAGGCTGGGCCGGGAGCGCGCCCAGCGGGAACGCGACGCGGTCCTCGAGTCGTCCCGGCAGGCCCGGGCGGCCCGGGCGGAGGCCGCGGGCGGCGACGTGGCGGCCGCGGCGCAGAAGGCCGGCAAGAAGGCCGCGCGCGCCGAGACGAGGGCCGAGAAGCGCGCCATCGGCGAGGCCGTGGAAGGGGCACGCGAGGAGGACCTGCTGACCCAGATCCGGCACGAGGTGCTGCGGATCAGGCCGCAGGCACCGGTCGAACCGGCCCGTCTGGAACGGGTGCGGCCCCGCACCCTGATCAGCTTCATCGCGGGCGCCATCGGCGCGTACTTCCTGCTCACCCAGCTCACGCACATCGAGTTCGGTCCGCTGGTGGCGGGCGCCCAGTGGGGCTGGGTGGCGGCGGCCGTGCTGTTCTCGGCGTTCAGCTACCTGGCCGCCGCGATGGCGCTGCTGGGCTTCGTACCGGAACGGGTGCCCTTCCTGCGGACGGTGGCAGCGCAGGTCGCCGGTTCCTTCGTGAAGATCGTGGCGCCCGCCGCGGTGGGCGGGGTCGCGCTCAACACGCGGTTCCTGCAGCGCGCCGGTGTCCGCCCCGGCCTCGCGGTGGCCAGCGTCGGCGCCTCCCAGCTGTTCGGACTCGGCGCGCACATCCTGATGCTGCTGTCCTTCGGCTACCTCACCGGAACCGAGAAGACACCGTCGCTGTCGCCGTCCCGCACGGTCATCGCCGGCCTGCTGACGGCGGCGGTGCTGGTCCTGGTCGTCACCTCGGTGCCGTTCCTGCGGAAGTTCGTCGTCACGCGGGTGAGGTCGCTGTTCGCGGGTGTCGTGCCGCGCATGCTCGACGTACTGCAGCGGCCGCAGAAACTGGTCACCGGCATCGGCGGCATGCTGCTGCTGACGGCCTGCTTCGTGATGTGCCTGGACGCCTCCATCCGAGCCTTCGGCAGCGAGTCGACCACGCTGAGCATCGCCAGCGTCGCCGTCGTCTTCCTCGCCGGCAACGCGCTCGGCTCGGCCGCGCCGACGCCCGGCGGCGTGGGCGCGGTGGAGGCGACCCTGACGGTCGGGCTGATCGCCGTGGGACTGCCCAAGGAGGTCGCCGCACCGGCCGTGCTGCTGTACCGGCTGCTGACGCTGTGGCTGCCGGTGCTGCCGGGTTGGCTGGCCTTCAACCACCTCACCCGCAAGGGCGCCCTCTGAGGGCTGTCCGCGGGCCGCTCCGGACCCGGGAGCGCGGACTGTGGGGCAGCCCCGGTACGCCCGTACGGAGCGCGCCCCGCGCACCCCGGCGGGTTCCGTCGCACGATGGGGGCATGCCCAACCCCTTCCGGCCGCGCGCCGCTGCCCTGACCGCCACCGCCGTACTGCTGTCGTCGCTCCTGGCGGGCTGCGGCGGCGGCTCCGAGGACGCAAAGGACCTGACGTCACAGCAGCTGAGCTGGAAGGAGTGCCCCGCCCCGTCCGAGGCGCAGGGCGGCGGCAGCGCGCCCTCCCCGCTGCCGGACGGGGACACCTGGCAGTGCGCCACCATGAAGGCTCCGCTGGACTGGTCGAAACCGGAGGGCGACACCATCGGGATCGCGCTGGTCCGGGCCAAAACCAGCGGTGCCGAGAGCAGCCGCATCGGGTCGCTGGTCTTCAACTTCGGAGGGCCGGGCGGCTCCGGCGTGACCACCCTGCCCGCCTTCGGCGAGGACTACGCGAAGCTGCGCACCCGCTACGACCTGGTGAGCTTCGATCCGCGCGGGGTGGGCCGCAGCGCCCCCGTGACCTGCGAGAGCAACGAGCGGCTCGACGAGTACTTCCAGCAGGACGCGACCCCGGACAACGCCGCCGAGCGCAGTGAACTGGTCTCCAGCACCAAGGAGTTCAACAACGCCTGCGAGAAGCGCTCCGGGCGGATGCTGCCCCGGGTGAGCACCACCGACGCGGCGCGGGACATGGACCTGATGCGCCAGGTCCTCGGCGACGACAAGCTGTACTACTTCGGCATCTCCTACGGCACCGAGCTCGGCGGCGTGTACGCCCACCTGTTCCCGACCCACGTGGGGCGGGCTGTCTTCGACGCCGTCGTCGACCCGACGCAGACGGCGGAGCAGGGCTCGCTGGGTCAGGCGAAGGGCTTCCAGCGCGCGCTCGACAACTTCGCCGCGGACTGCACCTCCCAGGCGCAGGACTGCCCTGTCGGGGACAGCCCGCAGAACGTGGAGGACCGCATCGCCGAACTCCTCCACAACCTGGACGAGAAGCCGATCCCGGGCATCTTCCCGCGGCAGCTGACCCAGACCGACGCGACCAACGGCATCGCCCAGTCCCTGTACTCGAAGGACTTCTGGGAGTACCTCACCGAGGGCCTGCAGCAGGCCTACGACGGCGACGGCAGGATCCTCATGGCCCTGTCCGACTCCATGAACGGGCGCAACCAGAACGGCGAGTACAGCAACATCGTGCCCGCGAACATCGCCATCAACTGCGTCGACGACAAGGCCCGCTACGACACGGCCTACGTGCAGCGGAAACTGCCGGAGTTCCGGGCCGCGTCGCCCGTGTTCGGCGACTTCCTGGCCTGGAGCCTGCTCAGCTGCACCGACTGGGCCGTCCCCGGCGCCGCCGACCACCCGGTGGTGAGCGCGCCCGGCTCGGCGCCGATCCTGGTCGTCGGCAACACCGGCGACCCGGCCACCCCCTACGAGGGCGCCCGGCGCATGGTGCAGGCCCTCGGTGCGGGCGTCGGGGTGGAGCTGACGTACAAGGGGCAGGGGCACGGCGCCTACGACAGCAAGAACGCCTGCGTGCAGGATGCGGTGAACGGCTATCTGCTGAACGGGAAGGTGCCGGCCGCCGGGACCGTCTGCTCCTAGCACCGTCTCGCCCTGTTCCTGGCGCCGTCTCGCCGCCCCGAAGCGGATATAACCCCGCCCACCTGCGGCGAATCCGCAGGCCAGAGGGTTATCCACAGGCTGCGTCAGCCGACGGGAGATCCGCATACCATGGCCTGACCGCCGTCCGCAGCCCGACACGGACGGCCCACGAGGGGGGACGCGGAACACATGGCAGGCTTCGTACGAAAGGCGGCGCTCGGCGTCGCCGTCGCCCTGCTCACGGCGGGCTGCGGCGGCAGCACGCCGGCCGGCGGCGACAAGGGCGGCGACACCGCCGCACCGGGCGCGGGCCGGGCGTCGACCGGCTCGGCCGCCACCGGCACCGCGCTGCCGCGGTCCCTGACCGGTCAGCAGCTCCACTGGGAGCGCTGCCGGGCGGGTGCCGACCATCCGGCACCGGGCGACGACTGGCGGTGCGCCACTCTGCAGGTGCCGCTGGACTGGTCGAAACCGGACGGCAAGACATTCGGTCTCGCAATGATCCGGAGCAAGGCCACCGGGGACGACCGCATCGGCTCGCTGCTGTTCAACTTCGGCGGTCCCGGCGGCTCCGGCGTGTCCATCATGCCGTCCTACGCCTCCACGGTCTCGTCCCTGCACCGGCGCTACGACCTGGTCAGCTGGGACCCCCGCGGGGTGGGCGCCAGCCGCGGTGTGCGCTGCCGCAGCGACAAGGACATCCAGGCCGCCGAGTCGATCGACGTCACCCCGGACACCCCCGCGGAGGAGAAGGCGTTCCTGCAGGACGCCGCCGACTTCGGCAAGGGCTGCCGGAAGGCCGCGGGCGACCTGATGGCCCACGTCTCGACCACCGACACGGCACGCGACATGGATCTGATGCGCCAGGTCCTCGGCGACCGCAGGACGCACTACTTCGGCATCTCCTACGGCACCGAACTCGGCGGCGTCTACGCCCACCTGTTCCCCGGCCACGTGGGCAGGATGATCCTCGACGCGGTCGTCGACCCGACCGCGGACACGATCGGCCAGGCCGAGAACCAGACCCGCGGCTTCCAGCGCGCCCTGGACGACTACCTCAAGTCCACCGGCCAGGACCCCGAGCGGGGCACCGCGAAGATCGCCGCCCTGCTGAAACGGATCGACGGCACGCCGCTGCCGACCTACTCCGGAAGGAAGCTGACGCAGAACCTCGCCGTCACCGGCATCGTGCTCCCGCTGTACAGCAAGAGCAGCTGGCCCCGCCTCACCTCCGCACTCCGGTCCGCGGAGAAGGGCGACGGCTCGGGACTGCTGGAGCTCGCCGACGGCTACAACGACCGCGACGCCTCGGGGCACTACGGCACGATGACGCACTCCCAGCGGGTCATATCGTGCCTGGACGAGAAGGAGCGGCCGACGGTCGAGGAGACGAAGAAGCTGCTGCCGACGTTCGAGAAGCTGTCACCGGTGTTCGGACCCTTCCTCGGCTGGGACACCGCGGGCTGGTGCCACGACTGGCCGGTGGCGGGCCAGTTCGACACTCCGGAGGTCAGCGCGCCCGGCTCGGCGCCGATCCTGGTCGTCGGCAACACCGGCGACCCGGCCACCCCCTACGAGGGCGCCCGGCGGATGGCGGACGAGTTGGGCAAGGGTGTCGGTGTGGTCCTCACCTGGAAGGGCGAGGGCCATGGAGCGTACGGCAGTGGCAGCGACTGCGTGGACACCACGGTGGACGCCTACCTGCTGAACGGCACGGTGCCGAAGGACGGCAAGGTCTGCTCCTGACCCCGGCGGGGCCGCGGGCAGCCGCGGCCCCGGCGCTGCCGGGGGCGGCCCGACCGGTCGGGCCGCGCTTCCCACCCGACCAACGGGTTCCGCGCGAGGCGGCCCCCCAAGGCGGACGGGCCGCGGGGGACGGACGAGGCCCGCGGCGTCCGGCCTGGTGGGACGCCGCGGGCCTCGACTCCTCCGCCGGGTGGCGGAACGCTCGCTCAGTAGACGGGCTTGTCCGGCTCGATCTGGTTGACCCAGCCGATCACGCCACCGCCGACGTGGACCGCGTCGGAGAAGCCCGCGGACTTCAGAACCGCGAGGACTTCCGCACTGCGGACACCCGTCTTGCAATGCAAGACGATCTTCTTGTCCTGCGGCAGGCTCTCCAGGGCGGTACCCATGAGGAACTCGTTCTTCGGGACCAGCCGGGCGCCCGGGATGGAGACGATCTCGTACTCGTTCGGCTCGCGCACATCGATGATCTCGATGTTCTCGCCGTCGTCGATCCACTCCTTGAGCTGCTTGGGAGTGATCGTGGCGTCGGCGGCCGCGGCCTGCGCCTCCTCGGACACGACGCCGCAGAAGGCCTCGTAGTCGATGAGCTCGGTCACGGTCGGGTTCTCGCCGCACACCGCGCAGTTCGGGTCCTTGCGGACCTTCACCTGGCGGTACTGCATCTCCAGGGCGTCGTAGATCATCAGACGGCCGACCAGGGGCTCACCGATGCCGGCGAGCAGCTTGATGGCCTCGTTGACCTGGATGGAGCCGATGGACGCGCACAGCACGCCCAGGACGCCTCCCTCGGCGCAGGACGGGACCATACCGGGGGGCGGGGGCTCCGGGTAGAGGCAGCGGTAGCAGGGGCCGTGCTCGGACCAGAAGACGGACGCCTGACCGTCGAAGCGGTAGATCGACCCCCACACGTAGGGCTTGTTCAGCAGTACGCAGGCGTCGTTGACCAGGTAGCGGGTCGCGAAGTTGTCCGTACCGTCGACGATCAGGTCGTACTGGCCGAAGATGTCCATCACGTTGTCGGCCTCGAGCCGCTCCTCGTGAAGGATCACGTCCACGTACGGGTTGATGCCCTTGACGGTGTCGCGCGCGGACTCGGCCTTGGAACGGCCGATGTCGGACTGACTGTGGATGATCTGGCGCTGCAGGTTCGACTCGTCGACCTCGTCGAACTCCACGATGCCCAGCGTTCCCACGCCCGCGGCGGCCAGGTACATCAGCGCCGGCGAGCCCAGGCCGCCGGCGCCGACACACAGCACCTTGGCGTTCTTCAGCCGCTTCTGCCCGTCCATCCCCACATCGGGAATGATCAGGTGGCGGGAGTACCTGCGGACCTCGTCTACGGTGAGCTCGGAAGCCGGCTCGACCAGGGGTGGCAACGACACGGGGACTCCGTTGGTCGGTCGATCACTACGGTTGTTCTGGTCGTAACACTGCCACGCGCTTTTTCATTCCGAGACACCCGTTCCGATCCGCGAGACGATGTCGTCCCAGAAACCGGGCATCGCCTCCCAGGGGTCGAGGTGGCGGCCTCGGTCCGTGAGGTCGGTGAAGTAGATGGTGGCCGCTCCGTGCCAGCGCGCGAGGCGCAGGGCCTCCTCCAGACGCGGTCGCGGCACCCCGTGCACGAAGTGGCAGAAGCGCTCGGGCGGGTGGTCCGCCGTCCACTCGGCGGTCTGCGACCAGCGGTAGTCGTTCCAGGAGCCGCAGAAGGTCACCAACTGGTCGGCCTGCTCCGCGTAGCCGGGATGCGGATGGGTGCCGTGCCCGAGGACGATGTGCACGCCGTCGCGCAGGCCGCGCAGCTCCGTGACGGTGCGGGCCGTTCCGGGGAGGGCGGCCCGGTCGGCGGGGCACCGGTCCAGGAGGAAGCCGTCGACGCCGTACCAGTCGACGTAGCGCTGCGCCTCGGCCCTCAGGTCGCCGTGGCGGCGGACGCCCTGCCCGGTGTCGAGGCGCCCGAGGAGGCGGACACCGGCGTTGCGGACCCGGCCGGCCGCTTCCAGGCAGTGCGGGTCGGGACGGACACCGGGTCCGTCGGCGACATCGAGCACGACCCAGTGCAGCGGGGTCCCCGGCCGGGTCAGGGCGCCCCACTCGGCCGGGGCGAGCAGCGGGTGGGCGAGGCCGGGGACGCCGACGCCGGTACGGACGCCGGTGTTCGCGGTGCCCGCCGGGGTGCCGGTCAGATACGGCATGCCGCCTCCATCCAGATGTCGGCGAGCGACTCCTCGAGGTTGATCCGGGGCCGCCAGCCGAGCCGGTCGCGGGCGGTGCGCACGTCGGCCTGCTGCCAGCTTCCGCAGCCGTCCGGATACGGGTACGCGGCCGGGGCGGCGTGGTCGGGATCGTGCCGGGGGTGGCCGATGGCCGCCCGGAGCTGGCCGGGCGGGCCGTCGAGTTCGTGGAGGGCGCCGCCGTACCCGGCGACCCGGGCGAGGACCGCGGCGGCGTCACGCAGGCGGACGGCACGGCCGGAACCGATGTTGATGACGCCCTGCGCGGCGGAGAGCGAGGCGGCGTGCACGGCGCGGGCGACGTCGCGGACGTCGACGAAGTCGCGCTGGGCGCCGAGGCCGCCGAGCTTGAGATCGCCGTCGCCGGACTGCATGGCCCGGCGCATCGCCTCGGCGAGGCGGCCGAGCGGGGAGCCGGCCGGGGTTCCGGGGCCGGCGGGCGAGAACACCCGCAGCACGACGGCGTCCAGACCGGAGCCGAGGACGAGCTCGGTGGCGGCGAGTTTGCTGACGCCGTACGGGCCACCGGGGCGCGGCACGGCGTCCTCGGCGGTGGAGGAACCGGGCTGGCTGGGACCGTACTCGGCACCGCAGCCGAGCTGCACCAGTCGGGCCCCGCAGCCACTGCGGCGCAGGGCCTCGCAGACGGTGGCGACGGCCACGGTGTTGTGCCGGGTGAGCTCCCGGGCGCCGCCGCGGGTGGCGCCCGCGCAGTTGACGACGACCTGGGGGTGGACCGCGTCGAGAAAGCGGGTGAGCGCGCCGGGGCTGCCGGTCGCCAGGTCGAAGCGAACGTCGGCGTCGTCGCCCCGGCCGAGCGCGGTGAGCTGGACCGCGGGGTCGGCGAGCAGGCGGTCGGCGACGAAGCGGCCGAGGTATCCGTTGGCTCCGATCAGCAGGACTCTCATCGGGCGGCTCCCGCGGCCGAGTCCTCGGGTCGGGAGGTGATCATCTGGTGTTCTCCTTCTCGGGTGTGGTGGTGTGCGGCCCGGTGGGGGACGGATCCCGGCGGGTCACCGCGACCGGTCCGCCGGTGCGTGCGCCGAGGCGCGGGTGAGGGTGCGGGTCGCGTGGACGAGCAGGGTGAGGGCAGCCGTCCCGCACACCAGGGCCTGGACGCCTCCGGCGCCCCAGGCGGCCGCGAGCTGTTCGACCGGGGTGCCGAGGGCGGCGCAGCCCGGCAGGCGCGCGGCGAAGACGGAGGCCACCGCGGCCGCCTCGGCCGTGGCTGCGGAGGCGAGCACCACGGCCGGGGCGTGGGTGCGGCCGTGGACGGTCAGCTGCCGGGCGAGCAGGAGGAGGGCGCCGAGGGTGAGTCCCCGGGCGTACCCGGCGCTCTCGCCGAGAAGTGCCGCGCAGCCGGCGAGGAGGCCCGCCAGGGAGGCCAGGTACAGGGCGCAGGTGGCCGGCAGCAGCGGCCTCACCGCGGTGGCGAACTCCTGGAGGCCGCGACTGGCGGCGAGTCTGCGGCGGGCGCCCGCGGCGAACAGGTGCGCGCTGAGGGCGGCCGGGAGGCAGGACAGGGTGAGGGCCAGTACGGGGGCGGCCGCGAGCGGCCACGGCCCGTCGGCGGTTCCGTCCGGCAGGGCGTCGGGGCCGCCGCCCAGGGCGGCCCTCAGCATGCCGTCGCCGAGGGCGGCGTAGCCGAGCAGCCACCAGGTCCAGGCGCGACCGGACGGGTGCGGGCCGCCGCGAGTCCGGCGGGGGCCGGCGAGCGGTCCGCGCGCCAGGGCGGCCCGGACACCCGCGGCCACCGCGAGTACTCCGGCGACGGCCGCGAACAGGCGGGACTGCCCCGCGGTGACGTGCAGACCGGTCACGGTCGCCGCGCACAGCACCCCCGGCAGCAGGGCGAGCATCGCCCAGTCGGCCCTCGGGCCCGGCCCGGCGGGTGCTTCTGCCTGGCCGGACGGCGAGGGTGCGGGGGTGTCGGCGCTTCGCGGCACCCGGGCGTACATCTCCTCGGCCAGCGAGAAGACGTCGCGGTGCCGGAAGCGTGCGGCGGTTCGGTCGGTGACACCGTGCGCCTCCAGGCCCGCCGCGATCTCCAGGGGGTCGACGGCCCGTTCGCACAGCTCGCGGTGGCGGTGCATCAGGGTCTTCACCGGGTCCGCGCCACCGCGCCGGGGTGCGGGAGGTCTGCGACCGGACGGCTCCCGGGGCGCTGCGTCACCGCGGGGCGCGTCTTCGTCCGCCGAGGTGCCGGCGGCCGTGCCGCCCTCGGGGCGGGTGATGTGCCGGCCGGTGGCGGCTTCGCTTCGGGCGGTCCCGACTCCAGCGGCGGGGGTCCTTCCCCGAGGAGCGGAAGCCGCTTCCACCGCTGCCCCGCCGCTCGGCGCAGACCGGCGGTCCGCCTCTCCCGGTCCGTTCATCGCGCGCCCTCCCCCGCGGAGACCGGTGCCGCTGCCTCCGGCGGCGGTCCGGCCGCCCAGCTCGGGGCGGGGCGGCCGGCCGCCCCGGCGCCCGCCCGGGCGTCGCCCCCGATGTCGGCCCATGTGTCCCCGGTATCGGCCCAGCGGCCGGTCAGGTGGGCCTCGGCGGGTGTGCCGAAGGGCAGCGGGTCGCCGGCGTCGTCGAGGACGACGCGGCTGACCGGGCAGCGTGAGACGAGATCGAGGTAAATGCCGTGAAATGCCGCGATGTTCTGCTCGACGGTGAACAGTTCCAGGGCGCGGGCGCGCGCGGCGGCTCCCAGGCGTTCACGGCGCGCGGGGTCGCGCAGCAGCGCCACGCACGCCTCGGCGAGCGCCCGGGGGTTCCGCGGCGGGACGACGAGCCCCGTGCCGCCGATGACCTCCACGACCGCCCCGACGTCGGTGGAGACGGTCGCGCGCCCGCAGAACATCGCCTCCACGAGGCCGAGGGGGAAGCCCTCGACCACGCTGGAGAGCACGGTGACGGCGCCGGACGCGTAGGCGTCGGCGAGGGTCGGCAGTTCCGGGCCGCCCACGTCCTCGAAGGAGACCGGGTTGTCGCCCACGGCGTGCAACCCGTCGGCCTCGTCGGGGAACAGTTGCGCGGCCAGGGCCCGGCAGTGGCCCAGGTAGGCCTGCCCCTCGGGGCCGACGGCCCGGCCGACGACCCGGAGGCGGGTCTTGGGCTCCTCCCTGCGCACCTCCGCGAAGGCGTGCAGCAGCGACACCAGATCCTTGGCGGGCTCCACCCGGCCGACCCAGACCAGCGTCCCGGGGTCGGCGCAGCCGGCCGACTCGCCGACCTCCGCGAAGCGGGTGGCGTCCATGCCCGGATAGACGGTCCGCAGCTTGGCCCGGTCGGCTCCGCATCTCTCCTGCCAGCGGCGGGCGTGGGCGTTGCCGGGGGTGAGGCACGCGGCCCGGCGGTAGGTCTCGGTGGCGAGCCTGCCGTGGAAGGCGGCCAGCAGGGTGCGGGCGGCCGGGGCGGCCTCGCCGTCCGAGCCGGCACCGGACGCCAGGTAGTGGGTCCGCAGCCGCACGCCGTACTCGGTCACGAGGAGCGGCACTCCGAAGAAGTGGCCGGCCAGCAGTCCGGGCAGGGCGGCGGCACCTCCGGACGTCGCATGGCAGAGGTCGACCGAGCCGAGGTCGTCGTCCTCGTACCAGTCGAGCGAGAGAGGGCGCAGGGCGCGTTCCAGGTGTGCGGCCACGGCGAGGAGGTCGGACACGCGCGCCTCGCGTACGGCACGCGGTGCACCCGGCGCGCGGCAGGCGCGCTCCAGGGCGCGCACCGCGCCCTCGGAA
This sequence comes from Streptomyces sp. MS06, assembly GCF_047200655.1. Taxonomy (NCBI): domain Bacteria; kingdom Bacillati; phylum Actinomycetota; class Actinomycetes; order Kitasatosporales; family Streptomycetaceae; genus Streptomyces; species Streptomyces sp. MS06. The sequence goes on along the minus strand of NZ_JBJZOJ010000068.1, from coordinate 547 downwards.
CGGAGCGCCCCGGTCAGCCCGCCTTCGTCCCGGGCGAGTTCGGCGAGTCCGTACAGCGCACTGCTGAAACGGTCCGCCTCGGCGGTGAGCGCCTGCGGGTTCATCGCGGCAGGGGTTCCCGCGGGGCGCGCGTCGGCCGGGGCTCCGGAGCCGGCCGACGCGACTCCTTCGGCGCCGCCCGAGCACAGTGCGACGGCCAGTTCGCCCCAGCACTCGGCGAAGCGCCGGCGTGCGCGCCAACCGTGGACGACTCCGTCCTCCTGCGCCGTCCACAGCGGCGCCGACCGCGCCCGGACGACCTGCGGCGGCAGCGCCACCCAGCCCTCGTCCTCCTGGTGCTCGCCCCGGCTGAGCGCGTAAACGTCGAACTCGTGCTGTCCGAGCCCGCGCACGAGCCGGCCGCACCAGAGTCCGGCGTCACCGCCCACATACGGATAGCCACCCTCCGTCAGCAGCCCGATGCGCACGAGTGCACCCCCGATCTCCTTCATGGGAGCCGCCGTCGCTCAGGCGGCTCGCAGCGGGAAGAACGTATGCGGACATGACG